>JBFIDU010000113.1:0-5801 GCA_041603755.1 Methylophilaceae bacterium | reverse complement strand
ATTACGTTTCAACGGTGACAAATACTCAACAAACACTTTACCTAATAAATGATCCATTTCATGTTGTATGCAAACTGCTAATAAACCATCAGCCTCCATTTTGAATGGATTACCATTGCGGTCTAGTGCTTCCACTGTAATTTTCTCAGCTCTTGTCACCATTTCATAAACACCCGGAACTGATAAACAGCCCTCCTCATGCTCTTGCTGTCCGCTTTTTGCAACAATTTTGGGATTGATGAACACTTGCAAATCATTCTGCTCTTTACTGGTATCTATAACAATTAATTGTATATGTCGATCAACCTGGGTTGCCGCCAATCCTATGCCTGGTGCGGCATACATAGTTTCTGCCATATCTGCGATTAATTGTCGTATTTCATCATTTACATCTGAAACGGGTTTTGCCACCTTATGTAAACGTGGATCTGGATAATTCAATATTGTTAAGGTAGTCATAAAGTCGGTTAATTTGCCAAAAATACTTGATTTCTTAATAAATTACATGATAGATTTAATCTAATTTCGCGGATATTTTCCGCTTTTGACCGAGGTCATTCAATGAATAAAAATTATTTCTACCGCTCCATTATAACGCTGCTTGCGCTAACTTGCTTAAGCCTAAACACATTTGCTGATGAAATAGAATTAAAAGAAGGACACCCTTATCGTCATGTTGTCGTTAAAGGAGACACTCTTTGGGATATATCAGCAACATTCCTTAAAGACCCTTGGTTATGGCCAAAAGTTTGGCGCATGAATCGTGCACAGATCAAAAACCCGCATTTAATTTACCCAGGTGATGTCGTGGTGTTAGATACCAGTGGAAAAGACCCTCGTCTGAGCCTACTGAGAGAAACGGTGACATTAGAGCCTACGGTTCGGATTGAAGAACTAGAAAAAGAAGCCATTAAAACTATTTCACCAAACGTCATCTTACCGTTTCTGAATCAACCATTATTAGTTGAAAACGATCAATTAGAGCTATCACCTCGCATCATTGCAGGTCCAGACAATCGTGTCATCTTAAGTCCTGGCACACGTGTATACGTTAACAGCATTAAAGAAGATCAAGGTATTCACTGGAACATCTATCGCGCGGGTGACCCATTCATTGATCCTGATACGAAAGAATTATTAGGAACGGAAGCAATTTACTTAGGTGACTTAGACATCAAACGTTTCGGTGCACCAGCATCAGCCGATATCGTCACTGCCAAAGAAGAAATTTTAGTTAAAGATCGACTTGTAGCAGCGCCTGATGAATTTCAAACTAGTTTTGTACCTCATGCTCCAGAAACTGATGTGAGAGGACGTATATTGCGGGTTCATGGTGGCGTAGAGGGCAGCGTTGCAGAAGCAGGACCTAACATGGTTGTCTCGATTAACTTGGGTAAGAAAGATGGTATGGAGCCAGGCCATGTATTAGCGATTAGCCGCTATGGTCGCATCATCAAAGACCCAGAATACAAAAAAACAAATGACAGTACAGGTACTACTGAAAATGGTTTAGAACCTGGTCAAGTCAAACTCCCCGACGAAAGAGTTGGTTTAATGATGGTGTTTAGAACATTTGATCGCGTTTCTTATGGCTTGATCATGAATACCTCTGGTTCTGTATTTACATTGGATGCAGTGCATACACCATAAATGGAACGTGCCGCGCAGCTTGATGAACCCGATGAGACTGCGTTATGGGTTGCGCTCAATCAAGTACATGGTCTAGGAAGTGTTGGGCTGTTGCAGTTACTGACCAAATTTGGGTCACCTGAGAATATTTTTAGCGCGAGCATTTCCCAACTTAAATCAGTTGTCAGCGATGAAATTGCCGTATCGATTCATCAAAGTATTGAGCAAGAGAACATACAAGCGACACTGGAATGGCTTGAAAAGGATAATGCCCACATTATTACGCTTGGAGACAAGCTTTATCCAGAAAAGCTCTTAGAGATTAACAACCCACCCATCATTCTTTATGCCCTTGGCAATTTGCAACGGCTCAATCAACCTGCAATAGCCGTCGTAGGCAGCCGTAATGCCACACCGCAAGGGGAAAAAAATGCAGAAAACTTCTCTCAAGACTTATGCAATCAAGGCTTCTGCATTATTAGCGGTATGGCTTTAGGTATTGATGGTGCTGCGCATCGCGGGGCACTCAAAAGCAATGGTGCCACTATCGCCGTGGTTGGTACAGGTTTGGATATTGTATATCCTGCAAAGCATCGTGAATTAGCGCATGAAATTGCATCCCATGGGCTGATTCTCTCTGAGTTTCCGCTTGGCACGCCATCAAGAGCGCAAAACTTTCCACGTCGTAACCGTATTATCAGTGGTTTAAGCTTAGGCTGCTTGGTCATAGAGGCAAATAAAGATAGTGGATCAATGATTACTGCACGACTTGCTGCCGAACAAGGAAGGGAAGTGTTTGCCGTACCTGGCTCCATTCACTCCCCCGTTTCAAAAGGCTGTCATCAACTCATTAAACAAGGTGCGAAATTAGTAGAAAGCTCTGCGGATATAGTCGAAGAACTCAAAAACATGGTGCCAACATATAGTCCTTTTGGGTCGATGACCCAAAAGGGCCAAAATCCCTCAGAAAGCAACTCTATCCTTGCGTTGATGGGATTCGACCCTATTAGTTTCGAAGCATTACTGAAGACCTCAGGATTGACGACAGAAACACTTTCATCCATGCTTATGATGCTGGAGCTAGAAGGTAAAGTGACAGCGCTAGCGGGTGGAAAATACCAACGCTTAATACAATAAATGTGACAAGAGGGAAGCTATGTTTGAGGTTTTAGTATTCATGTTCGAAAATTATTTTGCGAACCAATCGATGCCGGATGATGCAACGATGGAACAAGAGCTGTCTGCAGCCGGGTTTGAACAAGATGATATTTTAGGTGCTTTTGATTGGTTTCAAGAAATGAAATCCATGCTTAATGCGCCAGAATTTGACTACGCACATAGTGATACTGCTATTCGTCTTTTCACAGGCAGCGAATCAAAAAGAATCAATACGGAAAGCTTAGGTTTCTTGATTTTCTTGCAACAAGCAAAAGTGATTAATGATGTTGAGCGCGATTTAATTATTGATCGTGCGATGGCACTCAACAAGATTAAACTGGGGATAGAAGAAATCCGCTGGATTACAATGATGGTTTTATGGAACCAAGGACGCGTGAAAGATTATTCTTTTGTAGAGGACGCATTATTTAATCCACGCGGACTCACCGTTCAATAGCTTTTTGACCAGCAGGTTTACTGACTGGTCAAATTGGCATTTTCAATAATTGTAGAAATGACACCCGCTTGATTAAGCGTGTAAAAATGGAAGCTGGGCACGCCAGCTTTGACCAATTTATCGCATAAATCACTGATGACATCTGTACCAAAAGCTCTTAGCGAAGATAAATCATCACCATATGCTTCTAATCTTAAGCGTAGCCATCTTGGAATTTCAGCGCCGCAGACGCCAGAAAAGCGTGCGAGCTGCGTATAATTGTAAATTGGCATAATGCCAGGCACTATCGGTATGCTAATACCTGCTTTGTCGCAACTATCGAGAAATCGAAAATAGGCATCTGGATTGTAAAAATACTGGGTAATAGCAGAGTTTGCACCAGCATCAACTTTGCGCTTAAAGTGCTCAATATCTTTGGCGGCAGAAGTTGATTCAGGGTGAAACTCTGGATATGCAGCGACTTCAATATGAAACCAATCGCCCGTTTCTTGACGGATAAAAGTGACCAAATCAACTGCATATTTGAAATCTCCTGCACTGACTTCACCTGACGGCACATCGCCACGCAAAACAACCAACCGCTTTATCCCCTTATTTTTATAGGCTTCAAGGAGTTCTTTTATTTCTGCCCTGCTGGATGATATACATGATATGTGCGGTGCGGCAGGATAACCTTCATCCTGTATTTCAAATACCGTGTCCATTGTGCGGTCACGTGTCGACCCACCCGCACCAAACGTCACAGAGAAAAATTCTGGTTGATAAATGGCGAGTTTACGACGCGTAGCACGCAAATTATCAATGCCTTCTGGGGTTTTTGGTGGGAAAAACTCAAAGCTTAATATTGTTTTTTTCATCATGATATTGATACCTAGTCTAAATCAAGACTTTTCTTTACCGATAAGCAGACTGGCAAGCGCCCACGAAATAAGACTATAAGCTAATGCCCCTAGTATGCCAGCCATGATAGTACTTACCTCAAAACCATCCAGATAGCGCCCTACAAGCCAAAATAGAAAACCATTAATCACGAGGATAAATAAGCCTAGTGTTAAAAGCGTGATGGGCAGCGTCAGTACAACCAAAACTGGTCTAATTAGCATATTAACAAGACCAATCAATATAGCCGCAATGAGCGCTACATCAAATCCCGTCATATGGATATCAGGAATGAGATGAGCTACTACTAGCAGCGCAACGGCATTTAATAGCCAGCTTAATATAAATTTCATTCCTGACTCCTGCTTAACAATTAATAACGATAATGCTCAGGTTTATAAGGGCCTTGAATGTCAACACCGATATAGTCAGCTTGCTCTTGTGTTAACTCTGTTAACTCTGCATTGAGTTTTTTCAATTGCAATCTAGCCACCTTTTCATCCAAGTGTTTAGGTAAAACATAAACTCCAACAGGATAATCCTCGGTTTTGCTATATAGCTCAATTTGCGCGATCGTTTGGTTTGCAAAACTAGAGCTCATCACATAACTTGGATGACCTGTACCACAGCCTAAATTGACCAAACGGCCCTTGGCTAACAAAATGATGCGTTTACCGTCTGGGAAAATGACATGGTCTACCTGCGGTTTAATTTCTTCCCACTCATATTTTTCTAATGAAGCAACATCAATCTCATTATCAAAGTGACCAATATTTGAAACAATAGCCTGATCTTTCATGCGTAGCATATGGTCATGCGTAATCACATGATAATTACCTGTTGTCGTGACGAATATATCGCCGTGCTCACAAGCATAGTCCATCGTCACAACACGATAACCTTCCATCGCTGCTTGTAAAGCACAAATTGGATCAATCTCTGTAACCCACACTTGCGCTGATAAAGCACGTAATGCCTGAGCAGAACCCTTACCTACATCACCGTAACCAATTACCACTGCCACTTTACCCGCAATCATCACATCGGTCGCACGTTTAATCGCATCAACCAATGACTCACGACAACCATATAAGTTATCAAACTTTGATTTTGTCACGGAATCATTCACATTGATTGCAGGAAAAGCCAATCTGCCTTCTTTGTGCATTTGATACAAACGATGCACACCAGTTGTTGTCTCTTCTGTTACACCTTTGATGTGCGCTAAACGAGTTGAGTACCAGCTTGGATCTATTTTGAGTTTTTCTTTAATTGCATTAAACAAGCAGGTCTCTTCTTCAGAGCCTGGGTTGTTAAGAACAGATAAATCTTTTTCAGCACGCGTGCCCAAATGTAATAAGAGTGTCGCATCGCCGCCATCATCCAAAATCATGTTGGAATATCCACCGTCTGTCCATTCAAAGATACGATGGGTAAAATCCCAGTACTCAGCAAGTGTTTCACCTTTTACCGCAAATACTGGTGTACCTCCTGCAGCAATAGCTGCAGCAGCATGGTCTTGTGTAGAGTAAATATTGCAGGATGCCCAACGCACTTCAGCGCCTAAGTCTTTTAAAGTTTCAATCAGCACGGCTGTTTGGATGGTCATGTGTAATGACCCAGTAATACGCGCACCTTTCAGCGGTTGTGCTTTTGCATACTCTTCACGAATTGCCAT
>JBFIDU010000112.1:0-5812 GCA_041603755.1 Methylophilaceae bacterium | reverse complement strand
GGCAGCCTAATATTCATTCTTCTATATTTTTGAATATTCATGACTATCTAGTCAAAAACGCAGGGGTTGATGATATTACCGCTGTGCTTAAAGCGTACAGCTTGTATTTGCAGCAAGTAGGTCATGATTCAGAAGAAGAGCCAGTATTATCACTAACACGCGCTTGGACATTAATACGATATGTCGATAGCAAAATGCTTAAGATGAAAGCATGCACATGCTGCAGTGGTCAATTTGTTGTGAATGCATATGATCTAAACCAGAACTATCTATGTAGTTTATGTCATATCCCATCACGTGCTGGTAAAACGAAGAAAGCTAAAGCAACAGAAACGCAATATAAATTAGTCGATTCTAACGTCATTGCATAAGGCAAGGCATGCTGCGAACAATAAACAACATGCCTTTAAAAGGCGTGGTAGCTAGATTAAAAATAAAGTTACCACCAGCAATATTGGCAGTCTTTATTCAAATAGCAGCTTTAGTCATTGTTCTTACAAGTGTCATTGTTGTTAATCGTATATTTGCAGTTGAGTTTTCGATTTTTGCTTTAGTCTTGATTCAATCGATATCCGCTGTACTTTTTTGCAGTGTGAGTAATATGGCGGTGTGGTGGCGCTGGATACATGGATTCTTTCCACTTGCCATGTATTCAATGTCTTTGTTAACCGTGCCTAATGAAGTTTATTTGTTTGGCTTTTTAATCACGCTCAGTATTTTTTGGACAACCTTCAACACTCAAGTACCTTTTTATCCCTCAAGGCCTGCTGTGTGGGAGAAAATTGCAGCCTTGATTCCCCAAAATCAAGCATTCCGTCTAGTAGAAATCGGTAGTGGGCTTGGTGGTTTATCTATGCATGTTGCTGCTGTAAAACCGCAGAGTGAAGTGCATGGGATTGAAATTGCACCAATGCCTTGGATAATCAGCGCACTACGTGCACGCTTAAGAAAGTCATCTGCCCGCTTCAAGTTAGGTGATTATCACGCCTTAAATTTTGGGCAATACGATATGGTTTTTGCGTATCTTTCCCCTGCGGCAATGCCGGCATTGTGGGAGAAAGCAAAACAAGAAATGCAAGCAGGTAGTCTACTCATTAGTTATGAATTTGGCGTACCAGAAGTGCCAGCTAGTTTCATCATCCAAGACCATCATCCAGCAATTTACGTTTGGAAAATGTAATTGCATCTATAAGCAACGCTTTTTTAATGTGCTTAAAAGTAAGAAAACCTCCCTTTATTCGAGCAATTGAATTCAGCGCGACTTTGCTATTCTGTGTAAAAGATTAATTAATTTCACCGTTAAGGCGTTTGAATATGTTTGTCATTATTGGATATATCGTAGTGTGTGGCACAATTTTTGGCGGTTACGCACTGGCAGGTGGCCATCTGGGTGGTTTATGGCAACCACTTGAAGTGCTGATGATTTTTGGCGGTGCACTAGGCGCTTTTATTGTTGGTAACGATACAAAAGCACTTAAAGCAACGATGAAAGCATTACCTACTATTTTCAAAGGCTCAAAATATAATAAGGCATTGTATTTAGATTTACTTGCATTGATGTATGAAATATTAACCAAAATCCGTAAAGACGGGATGATGTCAATAGAAAATGACATTGAGAATCCTGAGTCTAGCCCACTATTTAGTAAATACCCAAAAATCATGAGCGATCATCACCTAACAGATTTTATTTGTGATTATTTAAGGTTGATGGTTTCCGGCAATATGGATGCATTTCAAGTTGAAAACTTAATGGACAACGAGCTGGAAACGCATCACATGGAAGGACATGTGCCAGCACATTGTATTACCCGATTAGGTGACGCTTTACCGGCATTTGGTATTGTGGCGGCGGTGATGGGTGTGGTACACACCATGGAAAACGTATCCTTACCACCAGCGGAGTTGGGCGTGTTAATTGCGCATGCTTTGGTTGGTACATTCTTAGGTATTTTGTTAGCTTACGGTTTTGTAGGCCCGCTAGGTAGCTTACTAGAACAAAAGCTGGAAGAAAGCTCAAAAATCTTCCAAACAGTTAAGGTGACGCTACTCGCTAGTTTAAATGGCTATGCACCCGCGATTGCAGTGGAGTTCGGTAGAAAAGTACTCTATTCAACAGAGCGACCAGGGTTTACTGAACTAGAAGAGCATGTCAAAGATGCAAAAAACA
Source organism: Methylophilaceae bacterium (assembly GCA_041603755.1). Taxonomy (GTDB): domain Bacteria; phylum Pseudomonadota; class Gammaproteobacteria; order Burkholderiales; family Methylophilaceae. The sequence goes on along the minus strand of JBFIDU010000112.1, from coordinate 3,642 downwards.
AATAAGCATATGGCCATGATGGATGAAACAAAACACGACGGAGTAAGTCATGGCTGAACAACCTGTCAGACCGATTATCGTTAAGAAAATCAAAAAAAGTGCGGGTGGGCATCATGGTGGCGCTTGGAAGATAGCATACGCAGACTTTGTAACCGCTATGATGGCGTTTTTTTTGTTGATGTGGTTGCTAGGGTCTGCCTCAAAGGGGCAGTTAGAAGGAATTGAGTCTTATTTTAAAACACCCTTAAGAGTCGCGCTAATGGGTGGTCCTAGTGTTGGCGCAAGTGATTCTGTGCTTAAAGGCGGTGGCAAAGACTTAACCAAACAACAATTGCAAGTTAAACCACAAGATGGTTCGGAAGAAAAAGAGAAATCCCCCGATCTTAAAGAAGCTAAAAAAGCGCTAGAAGCAGAAGAAGCGAAAAAATTAGAGAATCTGAAAGCAAAGATTGAAAGCACAATTGATAGCAATATCACACTTCAGAAATTTAAGAAACAATTGCTCCTGGACATTACCTCAGAAGGGTTACGGATTATTATTGTTGATGAGCTCAATCGGCCTATGTTTAATTCGGCAAGAGCGGAGTTGCAACCGTATGCTAAAGAGATTTTGCAGGAACTTGGCAAGACTCTCAATGATGTGCCCAATCGGATCAGCTTATCGGGACATACGGATGCTACACCATACAGTACAGGTGAGACGGCTTACAGCAACTGGGAGCTATCCGCAGACCGTGCAAATGCATCACGTCGTGAACTGATTGCTGGGGGCATGGATGAACATAAATTGCTCCGTGTCGTTGGGCTTTCATCAGCGGCACTCTATGATAGAGAAGATCCGTTTAATCCAATCAATCGACGTATCAGTATCATTGTGATGAATAAGCAAGCTGAGGAGCGTGTGATTGCTGATGAATCTGCATTACATGTCACCAATCATCAAGATACCAAAGATGTTATCGACAATATATCTGCTGCAGATGTTATAGACGGAATCAATCAGTCTACACAAGATTAGTAATAAGCATGATGAATACCTGCAGATGACTATCAGCTAAGTTATGCGCAGACTGCCCTAACTTGCGCAATATCGGTAGATCCTTCTAATACTTTTGAAATACCGTCTTGTTTTAGTGTTCTCATCCCGTTTGCCAGTGCTTCTTGCGTAATTTCAGCAACATTGGCACGCTTTTGTATCAAATGGCGTAATGATGGAGATACCTGCATTAATTCATATAAGCCGATACGTCCGCGATAGCCAGTTTGATTACATGCTTTACAGCCTTTTGCTTTATATAGGGTGTATTTTTTATTTTGCGTATACTGGTTATCCCAGTCTGCAATCAGTGTATTGCTATCCATTGCAGTATTGTCAGTGTACTCATCCGCTAAGGCCTTAATCTCTTCAGCTTTAGGATGATAAGCTTCCTTACAATCAGGACAAAGTGATTTTGCCAAGCGTTGTGCCATGATGCCTTGTAGTGCATCCGCAAAGTTAAATGGGTCCATACCGAGATCCAACATACGGACAATGCTTTCAGGTGCGCTGTTGGTATGTAGCGTGGATAACACTAAATGACCTGTCAAAGAGGCTTCAATGCCTATTTTTGTCGTTTCTTCATCACGCATTTCACCGACCATAATCACGTCAGGATCAGCTCGCAAGAAGCTACGCATCGCACTGGCAAATGTCCAGCCGATTTTGGCATTCACCTGCACTTGGCGCAGCCCGGATTGCGTGATTTCAATCGGGTCTTCTGCGGTCCATATTTTGCGTTCTGGGGTGTTGATATGACCCAATAATGAATGCAGCGTTGTGGTTTTTCCTGAACCTGTAGGACCGCAAACCAAAATAAGCCCATGTGGTTTCACAATCATATTTTGCAAGGCGAATAATGCTTGCTCTGATAGCCCCAGTTTTTTGATTGGAAGCGGCTTGCTTGAAGAGAGTACACGCATGACGATATCTTCCATATTGCCAGTGGTTGGTATCGTCGCTACCCTTAACTCAACATTTTTAGGGCCAAACTGTTTGAAATCTATCTTACCATCTTGCGGCTTTCTTCTCTCAGAAATGTCTAGTTTTGACATAATCTTAATGCGTGAAATTAGCGCATTACAAAAATTAGCTGGAATCTCAAGATAAGGCACGAGTGTGCCATCTTTTCTAAACCGCACTTGTGTATTCTTATTGTCTGGATAAGTCTCAATATGAATGTCGGAAACTTTATCTTTAACGGCATCTAAAATCATTTTATTTACTAGTTTGACCAGTGTATTGTCAGACTCGGTGATAGGCTCATCTTCTATTTCCTTGACTTTCTTTTTGTCTTCTTCAAAAAGTTGAAGGGCGAGATCATCTCCAGATGAGGATGAGTCTGAAAAGTTGAATTCGATAGAGCCATCCTCATTTTTAACTGCAGGGCTTGATTCTTCGCTATACCACTCATCTTGGTCACTATAATACTCAGCGATTGCATGCAAGATATCCTCGCGCGATGCCATGGCGGGTAGTATATTCATCTGTGTTAAGAAGCGTAGTTCATCAATCGCTTTGATGTCCATTGGATCTTCAAAAGCAACAACGAGCATGCCATTGTGCGTACATAATGGCATTAACGTATATTTTTTTGCCAGCTGACGATTAAGTAAGCGAATCGCGTTTATATCAAAATTAAATTTGGATAGGTCTACATAGGGTATCCCTAGTTTTTTCGCGAGCGTTCCCCTTAGGGTGCGCTCATCGACAATGCCCATATTGATCAGAATTTGACCAAGACGTAGGTTACGGTTCTCTTTTTGTTTGGCAAGTGCTTCATTAAGCTGTTCTTCTGTCAGTAGCTCCAGCTCTTGTAACGCTTCACCCAGTTTTAGAACAGGACGATCTTCTTGGTGCTTAATCGCTTTGTGCAACTGCTCTTCAGAAATGATTTGATGTTCATTTAAGTAGTCACCAATTCTTTTTGACCGTAGCTCTTTTTGATGCGTTAAGGCTGTTTCAATATCATCTGGCGTGGCATGATTCGCTTCAATCAAAATATCGCCTATTTGCATGCCAATTTGATAATCCCTGATGGCTTGACGTGGGATGAAATGCTTTTCAATAATGCCTTTTCGAATGATTGGGAATATATATAGACCTGATTCATTGATCACATATCCAATCGTATCACCAGTCAATGAGGTGTCGTCTATCAAATCAATTTTATAAGCTTGACTCTCAGAAGCTGGAAAAACTGTTTGTGACCGAGATTCAAGGAAATTTTGTTCTGCTACAACGGTAGCAGGGGACAGTAACTGCAGGTTTTTGATTTCATCGAAATGGATAATCAGGTGCTCTCTGCTGTTGAATGGCTCAAATAATACTCGACCCTCTTCAGGGGAGAAGCGAATAAGTTGACCAGTTAGTGTTTTTTTATCAAATAAATCAATAATGCAACTTTCCAATAGTGGTTTGCTTGAATCATGTATTACTTTTAGATAGGGCGGATTAGGCCATATAAAAGTATTCATTTCTAAACCTGCACCCAGTGTGATATGTCCCATTTTTTACCTAAATCATGATTTATTGTCACATAGTCATCACCCACATTTCATCAAAATGTGGTTAATGAATTCCTTGATTGATATAACGGCACCTAG
>JBFIDU010000111.1:0-5818 GCA_041603755.1 Methylophilaceae bacterium | reverse complement strand
CTTGATGAGCCATCTGCACTTGCAACTGAAGCAAATGTGGTTAAATGGGTACTTGAAAAAGCACAAGTGAAAGATAAAAAAGTAAAATTTGATGAGTTAATGGCAGGATAGAAAAGGGTAATATCAATGAGCAAACATTCAAACTTGATTAATCAAGCACAAGAAACGCAAGGCCTTGGCTACATACCAATGGTCATTGAGCAAAGTGGTCGCGGTGAACGCTCATTTGATATTTATTCACGGTTACTTAAAGAACGTGTCATTTTTCTAGTTGGCCCTGTTACAGATGCTTCAGCTAATTTAATCGTGGCACAATTATTGTTTTTAGAAGCTGAAAACCCTGATAAAGACATCTCTTTTTATATCAACTCACCTGGTGGATCAGTTACTGCCGGCATGTCAATTTACGACACCATGCAATTTATTAAGCCTGATGTAAGTACTTTATGTATTGGACAGGCGGCAAGCATGGGTGCATTTTTGCTAGCATCTGGTGCAAAAGGCAAACGTTTTAGCTTGCCAAACTCACGCGTGATGATTCATCAACCATCAGGTGGTTTCCAAGGGCAATCGTCTGATATCCAGATTCAAGCTAAAGAAATCATGTATTTACGTGGTAAGTTAAACGAAATTCTTGCTAGCCATACAGGAAAATCTCCAGAAGAAATTGATTTAGACACTGAACGTGACAACTTTATGAGCGCAGAAGAGTCTGTTAAGTATGGCATGATTGATCGTGTGATTGCCAACCGCAAAGAAGCGGCTTAAGATAGATACTTAATAATCAAGCTACAGGAATTTTTAAATGGCAAAGTCTGAAGACGAAAAACTACTTTACTGTTCATTTTGTGGTAAGAGTCAGCATGAAGTGAAGAAGTTGATTGCTGGTCCATCAGTCTTTATCTGTGACGAATGTGTTGACTTATGCAACGATATTATTAAAGAAGAGATTCAAAGCCTGAATGACATTCAAACGGCAGAGAAGTCATTACCAAGTCCGCAAGAAATTTCAAAAATTTTAAGTCAATATGTGATTGGTCAAGATAAGGCCAAAAGAAACCTTTCGGTAGCTGTTTATAATCACTACAAGCGTCTAGAACATAATCATATTGCAGCTGATGCAACAAAAGATGATGTTGAAATCCAAAAAAGCAATATATTGTTAATCGGGCCAACTGGTTCTGGTAAAACCTTATTAGCGCAATCATTAGCACGTTTATTGGATGTGCCTTTTGTGATGGCTGATGCCACAACGCTGACAGAAGCAGGTTATGTTGGCGAAGATGTTGAAAATATCATGCAAAAGCTTCTGCAAAAATGTGATTATGATACTGAAAAGGCACAACGCGGTATTGTATACATTGATGAAGTTGATAAGATTTCACGTAAATCAGAAAATCCATCCATAACACGTGATGTGTCAGGTGAAGGTGTACAGCAGGCGCTACTTAAACTGATTGAAGGTACGGTTGCATCTGTGCCTCCGCAAGGTGGACGTAAGCATCCAAATCAAGAGTTCGTGCAGCTAGATACGACTAATATACTATTTATTTGTGGTGGTGCATTTGATGGTCTAGAAAAAATCATCCGCTCTCGCTCTGAAAAAGGCGGTATTGGCTTTGGCGCTGAGGTGAAAAGTAAAGACGATCAAAGTGCGGTCGGCGAAGTTTTGCTAGATGTTGAACCAGAAGATTTAATTAAATTTGGTTTAATTCCAGAGTTTATTGGTCGCTTACCAGTTGTTGCTACTTTAGAGTCGCTAGATGAAGAGGCTTTGATGACGATATTAACGCAACCTAAAAATGCGTTAACAAAACAATATGCTAAGTTATTCAAAATGGAAGGTGTGGAGCTTGAATTTAGAGACACTGCATTACGAGCAGTTGCGAAAAAAGCACTAGAGCGTAAAACTGGTGCACGTGGTTTGCGTTCTATATTGGAACAGGCATTGCTTGATGTGATGTACGACATTCCATCTATTGATAATTTATCTAAAGTCGTGATTGATGAAGGTGTCATCAATGGTGAGACGCAACCAATCATGATTTACGAAGACTCACCCAAACGAGCAGAGAGTGCAAGCTAACAACTATTTACAATAAGACTATTTGCAATTAACCTGCAAAGGCTTATAGTTAACATGTAATCTTGCTTGTGTTCTTTAATTGCCAATTAATTATACCAAGCACTCTTGAACTATCGAAGAATGTTCCCATTCTAATAACATAGGGCATGTAGCCCATGTATACATTAAGGTAACTATGACTGAACAAACTTTGACTAATATGCCAGCACAATCAGAACCGGTAACAGAAGGTAAAATGCCTTTATTGCCGTTGAGAGATGTGGTTGTCTATCCACACCTCGTTATTCCACTTTTTGTTGGCAGAGATAAATCCGTTAAGGCACTGGAAATAGCATCCGATGCGGATAAAAAAATTATGTTGGTGGCACAAAAGTCAGCGACAAAAGACGAGCCAGATGCGACTGATTTGTATGAAATTGGCACCGTGGCCACTGTCTTGCAGATGCTAAAACTGCCAGATGGCACGGTAAAAGTGTTAGTTGAAGGCTTACATCGTGTTCGCGTGACAGAGTTTGAGGAAATAGACGGTAGTTTTTGGGCAAAGCCACAAACCATTGCGCAGCTGAACGAAGAAGATGATGAGGTTGAAGCATTGATGCGGACAGTGCTAACGCAATTTGATCAATATGTGAAATTAAATAAAAAAATTCCGCCTGAAATTCTTACTTCGCTCGCTACTATTACTGAAGCAGGGCGTTTAGCAGACACAATTTCTGCACATTTGACGTTGAAGCTTGAAGAGAAGCAAAAAGTATTGGAAATGCTCAGTGTCACGGAACGTTTGGAGCATTTGCTTCATTTGATGGAATCAGAAATTGATATCCTGCAAGTTGAGAAGCGTATCCGTGGTCGTGTTAAGCGGCAAATGGAAAAAAGTCAGCGTGAGTATTACTTAAATGAGCAAGTGAAGGCAATACAAAAAGAGCTAGGTGAGCATGATGAAAACGCTGAGATGGAAGAGCTTGAAAAGCGCATTAAATCAGCAGGAATGAGCAAAGAAGCATTAGCAAAAGTCAATGCAGAGCTTAAGAAACTGAAATTAATGTCACCTATGTCAGCCGAAGCTTCAGTGGTAAGAAATTACATTGATACCTTAGTAAGCTTACCATGGAAGAAAAAAACTAAGATCAGTCGTGATTTGGCTGTTGCTGAGCAGGTTTTAGACGCAGATCATTATGGTTTAGAAAAAGTTAAAGAGCGAATTGTCGAGTATTTGGCTGTACAACAGCGGGTTGGGAAGGTAAAAGCACCTATCCTTTGCCTAGTTGGGCCACCGGGTGTTGGTAAGACATCCCTCGGGCAAAGCATTGCCAAAGCAGTTAACCGCAAATTTGTTCGTATGGCACTTGGTGGGGTACGTGATGAGGCTGAAATAAGAGGCCACAGACGTACTTATATTGGGTCAATGCCTGGCAAAGTATTACAAAGCATGACCAAAGTAGGCGTGAAAAATCCTCTATTTTTATTAGATGAAGTGGATAAGATGGGGCAAGACATGCGTGGTGATCCATCGTCTGCCCTATTAGAGGTGCTTGATCCAGAGCAGAATCATACTTTTGCTGATCATTATGCAGAAGTTGAGTACGACTTATCTGATGTGATGTTTGTGGCAACGGCTAATAGTATGAATATTCCTGCTCCACTGCTGGATCGTATGGAAATTATCCGTCTAGCGGGCTATACAGAAGATGAAAAGGTCAATATCGCCGAACGTTATTTATTACCTAAACAATTAAAAGCACATGGATTAAAGCCATCAGAAATTAACATTGGTGAAGAAGTGATCCGCCATATTGTGCAGTACTATACACGTGAGGCAGGTGTAAGACGTTTAGAGCAAGAGTTGGCTAAGTTATGTCGTAAAGTAGTGAAAGCGTTATTACTCAGCAAGACTGATGCGAAAAAGTATCATCGTGCTGACGATGGTGTAGACTTTAACCCAATTGAAAAAGTTGAAGTTACGGTAGATAACATTAGTGATTATCTGGGCGTTTATCGCTATGATTTCGGTGTCGCAGCTAAAGAAAATCAAATTGGGCAAGTGACTGGCTTGGCTTGGACTTCGGTAGGCGGTGAGTTACTGACTATCGAGGCTGTAGTATTACCTGGCAAAGGCAAGATGATTAAAACAGGTAAGCTAGGTGATGTTATGCAAGAATCACTAGAGGCTGCAATGAGCGTAGTGCGGAGCCGTGCTGCACGTTTAGGTATCCCGGAAGATTTTTATGAAAGTAAAGATATCCACATTCATTTACCGGAAGGCGCTACACCAAAAGATGGGCCGAGTGCAGGTATTGGTCTTACAACGGCATTGGTTTCTGCATTGACAGAGATTCCAGCACGCGCGGATGTTGCGATGACTGGGGAGATCACACTGCGTGGAGAAGTATTAGCAATTGGTGGTTTGAAGGAAAAACTACTTGCTGCACACCGTGGCGGTATTAAAACAGTTTTAATTCCGGAATCTAATGTTAAAGACCTGACAGAAATTCCTGATAATATTAAAAGTCAGCTTAGTATTCATCCAGTGAAAAGCATAGATCAGGTACTTGAATATGCTCTTGAGACATTGCCGAAACCGTTAGAAGTAGGTCCTAAAGAAGTGTCAGCGGCAGTATCAGAGTCAGCAACTAGTGGTAAAACAGTCATACGGCACTAGTTGGATAGTAATTTAACTTCTTTTTTATAATAAAGCGGCAAAATAGCGCGGAAACCCTTGACAGAGGCTTTTGTCGCTTGTTATAAAGGCATAGCAGGATTGGCCTGCTATCTTAATATCTTAGAGGGGATTACTGTGAATAAATCAGAATTAATCGATCAGATTGCAAAGTCAGCAGACATTTCTAAAGCGGCTGCGGGTCGTGCACTCGATGCAACAACAGATGCTATTACTAAGTCACTTAAAAAAGGTGATTTGGTGACTTTAATTGGTTTTGGTACATTTTATGTAGGTAAACGTGCTGCACGTAATGGCCGTAACCCTCGTACGGGCGCTACAATCAAAATTAGTGCTGCAAATTCACCTAAATTCAGGGCTGGTAAAGCACTGAAAGATGCTGTAAACTAGCGCACTTTCTTGGTTAAGCAATTAACCATAATTGCACTGCTAGTTTTATAGAATATCGTTTGTAAAGTGATGCAGGGTGCTTAGCTCAGTTGGTAGAGCGTCGCCCTTACAAGGCGAATGTCAGCGGTTCGACCCCGTTAGCACCCACCAAAGCTTTAGAAACATTTGCCTTTAAAGAAGAATAAAGAGTGCTTAATATGAAGCGCTCTTTATTTTTGTAGATATAGATTAGCAGTCTACAAGTTAACTGGAGTGGTAGTTCAGTTGGTTAGAATACCGGCCTGTCACGCCGGGGGTCGCGGGTTCGAGCCCCGTCCACTCCGCCAACAATGCTGAGTTACTTATATGAGTGACTTAGTAAAAAAGCCTCGCGAACCGCGGGGCTTTTTTGACATAAAATCATCACTAAATTTGATTCTGTTATTCATTTGAATCAGTTGATTTATCAAACCACACAGTACACCAATAGAGAATTTTTGAAATCAATTGCGCACATTGAATGATGAAATACATTTTAAAAGCGATAATTACGGTGTTTTGGTTACGCACCATCTACTAGACAATTTATCTTTTAATATTGCACCAAGACTATGCAAATGCACTTCAATAGAGCGAGAAATGTATTTGTTTAATAATAAATATTTAACTAACTGATTGATTGTATT
>JBFIDU010000110.1:0-5843 GCA_041603755.1 Methylophilaceae bacterium | reverse complement strand
TAAGAAGTGTGCTGCGTATCTTTTATTCATATTAGAAAGGGATAACATTACCAGCATATCTGCAGTATTGAAATAACTATCCCACGCAGGCTCCCCACAAATTTTTGCACCTAATCTTAAGTAACCTTTGATGAGTGGAGGGCAGTCAACCTTCATCTGTGTATTCAATGATTCTATTGGTAGGTGGACATGTGGAAATACGCGGTATTCTGCTGGCGCCATATAGTTTTCTTTGAGCGCTGTATACAGCGAACCTGCTGCATGCCCACCATCGTTCATTGGTACACTCGCACAACCAATCATATGCTCATACCCGTACATCTTCATATACTGAGCTAAACCAGCCCAAAGCAGCGTAATGACGCCACCACTTCTGTAATTCTGATGTACACAAGCACGACCAATTTCAACTGTATTTTCTAATAAGTGACTAATTCTGCTGAGATCGAATTCACCAGAAGAATAATAGCTGCCAGCTTCATTTGCTTGCTTTGGTCCTAAAATACGGTAAGTGCCAATGACTTGTTGGGTATTGGTGTCACGAACAAGCAAATGATCGCAGTAGGCATCAAATCCATCAATATCTAAACCATTCTTACCAGAAACTTGAGCACCCATCTCTTCAGCAAATACTTTGTAGCGTAAACGTTGCGCTTCAGCGATTTCATTTTTATTTCGCGCAATCGACAAATGTAAACTAGGTTTGGATAGGGATAACTTTTGTTTGGTTAGGGCTTGATTTAATATCATACGCATCTCTCTGTTTTGATAGAGAGATGGTATGCGGTTTAGATGAAAATTAGATTAACAATAGATGACGGTTTTGTGAAAGAACAGAAATATTAGTGAGTGACACGTGAAACGTTACCATCTTCAACAATACGAACTCTTTCCCCTGGATTAAACGCTTCATCAGCTTCTTGTACGATTGCGACTAGGCCTCCACCATCCACTTTAACCGTAATTTCTAATGCATCTTTACGGGTGACGACCTCTTCCGTTGCAGCTCCTGCTAGGCCACCAGCGACGGCACCAATCACCGCACCAATCGCACTACCTCGGCCACTGCCAATAGAGCTGCCAGCAATCCCGCCTATCGCGCCGCCAGCGACGGTGCCCACGGGTGATTTGGTTCCTTCTAATTTCACTGTGCGTACACTTTCTACAACGCCAGTCTTAACGGTATGCGCTTTACGCGCTTCGTCGCGTTTATAAACACTGCCAGAGTTTGAGCTGGCACAAGCGGCAACAAAAATTGCTAGGATTGTAATCAAAAATAATTTAGCGAGTTTCATGGTATTTTCCTATGTACAAAAAGTTTTCTTGCATTATTCGCTGAGTTGCACTTGCTCAGCCACCTCTTTAATCAACGCTTGGCTGTATATATTCTCAATTTCTTCACGGCTAGGGTGATGATTTTGACCACCTCTGCTCGCAATTTTAATAGCACCCATGGTCGCAGCTAATCGGCCACATGTTACCCAATCCCATTTTCTGACAATGCCATATAATAATCCAGCACGATATGCGTCACCACAACCGGTTGGGTCAACTATTGCTTTTGGTTTAACGCTTGGGATCGCATAGAGTTGACCATCAGCATAAATAGTTGAGCCCTCAGCACCTAATGTCACAATAAGGGCATCCACTTTTTCGGCAAGCTGGGAAAGAGATAACCCCGTTTTTTCTTGGAGTACTTGTGCCTCATAATCGTTCACTGCTAAATAGCTGGCCATGTCGATGAAATGCATAAGCTCCTCACCGTTGAACATGGGTAACCCCTGACCAGGATCAAACATAAAAGGAATGTTGGCTTCATGGCACTCTCTTGCATGCTGAAACATTCCATCTCTACCATCTGGGGCAATGATCGCCAATGCAATATCCTCACAATCATTTACACTATTTAGATGCGATGCTTGCATTGCGCCTGGGTGGAATGCCGTGATTTGATTGTCGTCCAAATCTGTGGTGATAAATGCTTGTGCAGTAAAACTATCAGGTATGGTTTTAATATGCTTAGTGGAGAGCTGATGTTTATTTAACCAATTATGGTAGGCTGAAAAGTCCTCGCCAACCGTCGCCATAATAAGAGGCTCACCTTCAAGGAGTTTTAGATTGTATGCAATGTTACCGGCAGTGCCACCAAATTCTTTTCGCATTTCTGGTACAAAAAAAGCAACGCTTAGTTTATGGATTTGATCTGGCAGAATATGGTTTTTGAATTGATCTTGAAACACCATAATGGTGTCAAAAGCGAGCGAGCCGCAGATAAGTGTTTGCATAAAAAAGATACCGATTTAACTTTGAATATAGCATTATCTTAGAGCAAGATAGTGTAAAGCAAGTAAATGCTATAAAAAATAAAGCTTTAGAACGGATTATTGTTTAATAGCGCCATCAATCAGTAGTTTTGCTGCTTTTTTAGCATATTTGATCGCACCAGAGCCGCGTTTCATCTGTTCAGCTTGCACAGCGCCTTCAAAAAGCAATGAAAGTTGCAACGCTAATCCATCTGCATCCTTGATTTTTGCTTCATTGGCGAGCTTGCTGATGTATTGTCTAAACTCACGAGACTGTTTTGAAGATAATTGATGGATTGGATTTTCTTCATTGGGGAATTCAGCAGAAGCTTTTATAAAGCCCATGCCCAAGAAGTTAGGTGAAGTGACCCATTCCTCAATAAAATCGAATAGCTGTTTAATCTTATCCGATGGTGCTTTGCTATTGTTCGTCAGCTTGTTATCTAGCCAGTTTTGAAAGTCTTGCTGACTTTTGTTAAGCACTTCCAATATCAAACCTTCTTTGGTGTGAAAATACTTATAGAGCGTCATTTTTGTCGTACCTGCCACGGCTACAATAGTATCTACGCCCGTTGAGTTTATACCACGGGTTTGAAATAAATCAGTTGCCGTATCTAAAATTTTGTCTCTAAGTGTACTCACACGAAAAGTATACCATGAGATTTATATAAAATGTAAATATCTATACAGGTCGGTAGCTTCTTTTATATTGTATTAATCAAAAATGATCGTTAGTAATGTGTGGAGTGGTTTACATATCATGATTATTTCAATATACTATACAGAACGGTATAGTATATTTTCCGTCAATTATCAAGGAGATTAACATGAAAAAAATGCTTTTAGTGCTCATGACGATAGGTGCTGCATCGCTAAAAGCATGCGCAACAGATGGTACAAATACAAGTAGTGCGCCAAGCTTACACATTGAGGAAAAAGTGGTGATTAACGCGCCAGCTGACAAGGTTTGGGAAAAAATTAACAACTTTGGTGATTTAGGTGCTTGGCATCCAGCTGTAGCTAAAACCGAGATTGTTGATGGTACAAATAACCAAGTTGGAGCCATTAGACGTTTAACATTGCAAGATGGCGGTCAGATTACGGAAGTATTAACGGCCTATGATAGTACTGCAAACACTTATTCTTATACGATTACAGAAGGGGTGTTGCCAGTCAGTGGTTACGCATCAACGATTCAAGTAATTCCTGCTGGATCAGAATCAGAGGTTGTATGGGCTGGTAATTTTAAACGTAAAGACAGATCTGCAAATCCAACAAAAGGCCAAGATGACAAAACGGCAACTTCAACAATTAGCGCTGTGTATCGAGGTGGTTTGGATAATCTAAAAAAAATGATGGAATAATCAATACTCTGATTAATTTGCATTACTAAAAGGCTGGCCAACAGGTTAGCTTTTTTTATGCATGGATGTTTTTATGTAGATTTTTTCATTAACATCGGGGTGTAATTGCAGCGAATTTTTTCGAGCAGCTCACGAACAAGTGTTTGCTCTTGTGGGTCTGTGCTGATTTGACCCAAAACAATGTTCTTGAAATAAATTGATTTATATTTATCTGGTAGTTGGATTGCTTCCAGCAGGCGGCAATTACCGCTACGCATTTGTTCTATTTGTGCAACCAGCGCCGAAGTGCTTTCGGGCGTTGCCATAATTGGGCTAAGTACAGGTTCAAATGCGCTTTCTTGGACAATCTTCGCTGTATTACTTGCTTCTTTTGGAGTTGTGTAGTGCAACAATAAGCCACCAGTAACAATGATGGCGCCAATAAAGCTGGCTGCAATTGCATAAGCTGATTGACGAGAAATACGAAATTCTTTTTTGGTTTGTGCTTGAATTAATGCTTCAGCTGCGCTTTTGGCATGAATAAGCCCTGAATCATTATTGTTCAATAATTTCTCTTGCAGTGCAGACAATGCCATGTAATAGAGTTGTGTGGCCAGCATTTCAGGCAAAGCAGCTCCTGCTTTTGCTGCTTCTATGCTCAAATATGTTTTAAGTAAATTGGCATCATGATTTGCATAATCAGCGTCTGTTTGCATAGTAACACCAGGGGCGTCTGACCAGTCATGCAATATGTCAAACAAGCTAAGCAGACGGGCATATGGTGTCTTAGCTGACTTTTCGAGCATATGTATTAACCAATTTGAATGCAAAATATCCATCGCTATAATCTCTAAATTGGTTTGACAACTACCAATATAACTATTGCGGTTAGAACAAGTACTGGCACTTCATTAAACCATCGATACCATATGTGGCTACGATGATTTTTAGCTGATTTAAAGTCACGTAAAATTTTGCCGCAATAAAGATGATATGCAATCAAGCCTAAGACTAGTGTTAGTTTAGGATGCATCCATTTGCCAGATATGCCATATCCCAGCCACAACCATAAACCAAAGCCTAAAGCGAGGATGGCGAGGGGTAACATAAATCGATACAACTTTTCTTCCATTTTAATGAGTCGTTCAATAGCCGCAGGGTTGGTTTCCATTGCATGATTCACAAAAATACGTGGTAAATAAAACAGACCAGCAAACCAGCTGGTAACAAAAATAATATGAAAGGCTTTGACCCATAACATCAGCTTAATTCCTTATCCAATAATGCGTGAAGTTTGTTGAAATTAATCAAACCTACGGCGTGTTGAATGCGTTTGCCTTGTTTATTATAGATGTAGGTTGTAGGTGTAACGCTAACACCGCCAAATTTATGTGTGATTTCTGCATAGCTGTCATGCATCACAGGGAAAGGTAGTTGTTTTTGGTTGGCATAATTGACCACTTGGAGTGGTGGGTCATATGGCATAGCAACAGCAATAATCTCCAGTCCTTGATCTTGATATTGTTGGTAGGTTTTGATTAGATCAGGCATTTCTTTTACACAGTTGCGGCAATCAGTAGCCCAAAAGTTAATCAGCACGACTTTGCCCTTGAGTGACTGCATGCTAATTTTCTCACCTTTAATGGTCGTAAATTCTGCCTGCGCGATTTTGTGTTTTTGGGACATTTTGTAGAAACTAAGGCTGATGACGCCTATGGCTAGTAGCAGCAATAATGTCAAGATTGGTTTTTTAATATTCAGCATAAGATATTGTAACTGTATTTATTCATTCGTTGTGCTATTAACCACAACACGTTTGTAGTTTTTGTAGGAAAATCCGCATGATATAATCTGCTTTTATTTAAAAAATCATTGAATGAACGCACCTATATCAGCTGAATTACTCAAGGCTAACCCGAATACACCAACGCGTCTTCGCGAGATTCCATATAACTATACTTCTTTTTCAGACCGGGAAATCGTTATACGGTTCCTAGGAGAAGAGATGTGGGATTTGCTGCACGCTTTAAGAGAAGAGCGGAGGACAGGTCGAAGTGCGCGCATGCTATTTGAAGTATTGGGTGATATGTGGGTGGTTAGTCGTAACCCTTATTTGCAAGATGACCTTCTTGATAATCCAAAGCGCCGTGCATCCTTAATTGAGGCACTTAATCACCGCGTTTCTGCTATTGACGAG
>JBFIDU010000109.1:0-5884 GCA_041603755.1 Methylophilaceae bacterium | reverse complement strand
TTTCAACATATCGTGCCCGCGCTGAGGGTGCAATTTTACTAAAGTAAATTCCTCATCGGTTAGTGCACCAGGTTTATTCAATACCTCGAGCGGGATACCAGCTTTACCAATATCATGCATCAAACCAGCTAGGCCAGCTTGTTTTGTCTCAGCTTCAGACAAATTAAGCTGTTTAGCTAGCGCAACCATCATGGCGCAGACAGCTACAGAATGCATGTAAGTATAGTCATCTTTTGTTTTTAATCTTGCTAGACTAATTAAGGCATTTTGATTGCGGGATACTGAAGCAGCAATATCAGAAACAAGATTCATGGCAACTGCTGAACTAACCGCCTTACCCATCCGCATATCGCTAAACATGCTGGCGACTGCTCTTTTTGATGCGTTAATCGCACGTTTTGCCGCTTTTGCCTCCTCTGTAGCACTAACTTTGTTGGCTCTGGTTTTATAAACATCAGTGTTGTCAGATGAAGTTTCTAGGGTAACCTCTGAGGAAATAGGCGCATTTGTGAAAGCTCCTTGCTGTTTGTCGACATCCAGACCTTTACTGATATCAATAACAACCTCCTTAATAACGCTGGTTTGAAGCTTGGCTAAATCTTTGGGGTTATCAATAATAAATTTTGACTTCCAAAATGGATGATCTACCCACGAACCTTTCAGCTCATGGATATGCATCCCGAGTCTAACTTCTTTGGTAGAAATTTTTTTTAGCATTGCTACATTTTGCCAAAAATTGACTATTTACATTTAAAAAAAAGAGGGCTAATTAGCCCTCTTTTTGCTTTGTAATTCAGCTTAGACGCCTGCTGCGGCTTTAAGCGCACTCGCTTTATCAGTTGCCTCCCAGGTAAACTCTGGCTCATCACGCCCAAAGTGACCGTAAGCGGCTGTTTTGGTATAAATTGGTCGAAGCAAATCAAGCATTTGAACAATACCTTTTGGACGCAAGTCGAAGTGCTCTCGCACTAGTTCCGTTAGTGTGGCATCAGAAACCTTTCCTGTTCCATAGGTCTCAATCATTATTGATGTCGGTTGCGCAACGCCAATGGCATAACTCATTTGCACCATACATTTATCAGCCAAACCAGCAGCTACAATATTTTTTGCAACATACCGACCAGCATAGGCCGCAGAGCGATCCACTTTTGAAGGGTCTTTGCCAGAGAAAGCGCCGCCGCCATGCGGCGCAGCTCCTCCATACGTGTCGACAATGATTTTACGACCAGTCAGGCCACAATCACCTTGTGGTCCACCGATCACAAAGCGCCCCGTAGGATTGACTAAAAATTTAACATCACCTTTGATTAGTTCTTGTGGCAATAGGGGTTTAATAATTTCTTCAATCGTCGCCTCACGCACTTGAGCTAATGACACTTCTGGTGCGTGCTGCGTTGATACCAACACGGTATCAATTTTATGTGGCTTGCCATCGACGTATTGCAATGTGACTTGTGCTTTAGCGTCTGGTCGCAACCATGGTAGTCGTCCATCTTTGCGTAATTGCGCTTGTCTCTCCATAATACGATGGCTTAACCAGATCGGTAATGGCATAAGCTGCGGTGTTTCATTAACAGCATAGCCAAACATCAACCCTTGATCACCCGCGCCTTGATCTAGCGGATCATCGTTTGCATTATCAACACCCTGCGCAATATCTGGTGACTGCTTATCGTAAGCAACCAATACAGCGCAGCCTTTGTAGTCAATACCAAAGTCAGTATTATCATAGCCAATCCGCTTGATGGCATCTCGAGCCACTTTAATATAATCAACGTTTGCCGTCGTGGTAATTTCACCAGCCAGCACAATTAAACCCGTATTCGCCAGCGTTTCTGCTGCGACACGTGCGGTTGGGTCTTGGGTTAAAATAGCGTCTAAAATACTATCAGATACCTGATCTGCTAATTTATCAGGATGACCTTCAGAAACAGATTCTGAAGTAAAAAGAAATTCACTCATTGTATGCCTTGGAATAGTTAAAAGTTAAAATAGATGACACACTCACTAAAGGCTAAAGCAAGCGTATCGTGTAAATCAGTTGGCTATTGTAGTGCATAATAAGTTCAAACTATACAAAAATTTAATGCTGTTACGTACTCAAAATCATCACAATAAAGTATTATCAACTGCATGAAACTTAACTTTACAAAAATGCAAGGTGCTGGCAACGACTTTGTTGTGATTGACAGTTACACCTCTATGGTCAGATTGACTAAAGCGCAAATCCAACATATTGCCAATCGATATTTTGGCGTAGGCTGCGATCAACTATTAATGGTAGAAAAAACAGATATCCCAGATGTGGATTTTCGCTATCGAATCTTCAATGCTGATGGTGGAGAAGTAGAGCAATGTGGCAATGGTGCAAGATGTTTTGTGCGTTATGTCGTCGAAAAAGGGCTCACCTGTAAACACGAAATCAAGGTAGAAACGGCTGGCGGCATTATCACTTTAACGTTGGCAGATAATGGACAAGTGACTGTTAATATGGGAACACCTAACTTCAATCCTAGCGCTCTACCCTATTCTGCTCCGAAACAGCAATTACTCTATGATCTGACACTGAAGGATTCACTCGTACAAATAGCAGCTGTTTCCATGGGTAACCCACATGCAGTCGTCACGGTCGATAATGTTGAAACGACCAATATTGCAGAGATTGGCCCACAAATTGAGTCGCACCCACTATTCCCAAATCATGTCAATGCAGGCTTTATGCAGGTAATCAGCCCGCATGAAATCCAGTTGCGTGTCTATGAACGAGGTAGCGGTGAAACGCTGGCCTGTGGCAGCGGTGCATGTGCTGCAGTAGTCAGTGGTATTCGTTTGAATTTGCTACAATCGCCAGTATTAGTCAATACACGAGGCGGTCAACTCAAAATTGAGTGGCCTGATGCAATGGCACCTGTCATGATGACAGGGCCTGCTGAAATTGTATTTGAAGGTACCATTAACATTGAATAAATTAGACTTTTAGGATTAATGATGCAAGAAGATCAAATTGGTGCATATTTAAAAGAACACCCGGAGTTTTTTGAAAAAAATGCGAGCTTACTCGCTGATATATACTTGCCCAGCCCGCATGGCAACGGCACGATCTCATTATCTGAACGGCAACAGCTTGCCCAGCGTGATAAAATTACAGCACTAGAGGAACGCTACGCTGAACTGGTGCTTAACGCACAAGAAAACGATGCTATTGCAAATAAAATGCATCAATTTTTCGTGTTACTGCAACAAGCAAAGAGTTTTGATGCTGTTGAACAGTTAGTCACTAATCAGTTACCTGATGCTTTCAATATTACTGACACCTGTTTAAGAGTCTGGGCAAAACCTGACCATACCAATGACAGCGAGAAAGTTATATTTGATACCGTACCAGAAGCCATTCAAAAGTGGGTCAGTACGATTCATAACGTCTACTGCGGAGAAACACCTACTAGCATTGATATTGATGATTGGTTTATGCAACCGATACAGTCATTAGCTGTTTTACCACTTAGAAATGATATAGTTTATGGTTATTTAGCGTTAGGCAGCCATGAAGAAAAACGCTTTTATGTTGGCATGGGTACA
This sequence comes from Methylophilaceae bacterium, assembly GCA_041603755.1. GTDB lineage: Bacteria > Pseudomonadota > Gammaproteobacteria > Burkholderiales > Methylophilaceae. The sequence goes on along the minus strand of JBFIDU010000109.1, from coordinate 2,305 downwards.
GATTTTTTACAAAAACTAGATGACCATGTCAGTGCTGCTTTTTCAAGGTATATCATCACATAAATCGTGGAATTGTTATCTGAATATCTCAATCATCTAAACGTAGAACGTGGTTTAAGTGCGCTCACTAGAGAAAATTACGCGCGCGATATCACAAATTTATTGGATCAGAATAAAGAGACTCCGCTAGAGCAATTAAATACAACAGACATCCGTAAAACGGTCGCAAAATTGCATAGTAAAGGGCTCAGCGGCAAAAGCATTGCACGAATGCTATCCAGCTGGCGCGGATTCTTTGACTTTCTTGTCAAAAGAAAAGGCTTTAGTCAAAATCCAGCAAAGGGTATTCGCGCACCCAAATCAGCGAAATCACTGCCTCAAGCACTGTCAATAGAGCAAGCAATCAAGTTAGTCGATATCAAAGATGATGACATATTGAGTCTACGAGACCATGCTGTACTTGAGCTGTTTTACTCTTCTGGCTTACGATTAAGCGAGCTTGTTAACCTCAATACTGACCAAATCGATTTTACCGAAGGCACAGTGATGGTCCATGGCAAGGGGAACAAAACACGTATCGTACCGCTGGGCAGTCATGCCATGTCTGCCTTAAAAAAATGGCTGGATTTACGGGCAAGTTTGTTAAAAAACAATCAAGCAGAAAAGGCTGTATTTATTGGGAAACAGGGCAAGCGTATCTCAGCTCGCAACATTCAATACCGACTAAAAGATTGGTCTATCAAACAAGGAGTAAATACCGCCGTACACCCACATATGCTGCGACACAGCTTCGCCTCGCATGTTTTACAATCAAGTGGCGATTTAAGAGCAGTACAGGAAATGCTAGGGCATGCGAATATCAGCACCACACAAGTCTATACGCATCTTGACTACCAGCATTTAACAAAAGTGTACGATACTGCACATCCAAGAGCTAAAAAAAAGTAACTGTTAGCCCAATACGATTAATCATTCTTTATGCTATCGCAAACTCGATTTTTAATTTGATAGTGTTCAGAGAAAATACTCTCACGCTCCCAGTCAAGCTGGCGTTTTAGCCCAAATAAGTCGAACAATGAATACTGCAATCTTTCTAACGAAAAAGGCTTATTGAGATTCTGTTTCATCGCAGCATAATTTAAGTTAGAGTAGTTTAGCTGTTTGGTGTCTATCCAAAATAATAATGGCACTTCATAACCCTGTTTAAGGCCATTGAAACTGTGTCCTATGTGGGGTGATATTTCACCCACATTTTGCCCATGATCCGAAAAGTAGGTAACTGAGGCCACTCTATAGTAATCAGCCATATCTAGAATGGAGGAAACGACAAAATCCGTATACAAAATTGAATTATCATATTCGTTATAAATATCTTTACGGAAATCAACTTCATTTTTACGTTTTACACTATCTGGAATAGTGCTGTCTGGGCCCCAATGATTATAGGCAACTGGATATCTCAGCTTATAGTCAGGATGTGAGCCAATTAAATGCACAAAAATAACTTTTGATGATCCGCTATCTTCTAGCGCACGTTTAACCGCTGGCAATAATATTTCATCAAAATCATAACCCACGTCAAAGTCTCTTTTACTAAGCAGCTCACTGTAATCTGCGAAATTTCCCCAAATTGATGACAATGCAACAACGCCCTCACCGCCAGATTGGTTTGACAACCAGAATGTCTTATAACCAACTTCTTTTAATATTGTCATTATATTTGGAGGCGCTACGTTATCCTCTAAATTTAGCTTCTCATTACCTAGCATGATATGCTCTAAAGATGATTGGGTTAAAGGAGCGTCGGAACAGGCATCTCCCATCTGATAACGATCTAAACGTCTTTTAAGCTTCATCAGCGGGTTGGTATCTCGCTCATACCCATATAAGGACATATGCTTACTCGTTACTGACTCACCGATAATAACAATATGTGCTTTTGTGGCTATTTTCGCTTCATCAATCAAAACGGCTCCACTCGGTTCTGATTTCATATCAACATACTTTTTATAGGTTTCTCTATCCTGAGTCACATCATAGCTAGCCCGAATTGTAAAAGCGACAGGGTTACTGAAAAGAAACGCTTCCCTATCGTATGAAAGATAGCTCAAACCAATAACGGTTATTAAAATTACATTACGAAGCTTATGACCTGCGTTGGTTCCAGCATGTAACTTTGCTTGCTTGAAAATATGCCAAGAAAACCATACTGAAATAATAGTTGGGATGACTGAATATAAAATTGTTTTTTGATGCAAAGTATAAAACTCATATGACTCTCGTACATCAGTATCCATTAAGGCAC
>JBFIDU010000108.1:0-5894 GCA_041603755.1 Methylophilaceae bacterium | reverse complement strand
GCTCTCAGCTTTTCTAAAATGCCTTCTTCGGTTTTTAAATGAAAACCAATATTAGCTTTAATTATTTTGAGTGTAGGCGTAAGTGCATGCAGCCCCCAGCCTTGATTGATAAAGAAGTAAAGTGAGTTAATGGCTGCCACGATTGCATGATGTTGTTCATCTAGGATGGGTATATCAACAGATTGTGTGTGATTCCAAACAATATAAAGTGGTTCTTTCACAATAAATCCTTCTGTTATTTTTACACAGCACTGTAATTGAAGGTGTTCAGCTTCTAATCACAATTTTGCCATATCTAGGTATGAATAACAAAGATAAATGCTTAGGTTGCTATTTATGTATTGCGCAGTTTTTGAGAAGGTTGTGCTGTTTTGAATGCATATTTTGAGGTTTGTTGATTTTCTTAATTCTGCTCATAGGCAAAGCAATCTATTTGCTTAAGTAAACGGTTCACATAGCCTGAATTGCTGAATGAGTAGTTAATAATATAGCAAAGTATTTTTTTAGCCTGTTGATAAGTTACTTTCCTGTTTAAATGATGATTTATCTAAGCCATTAACAATGCTAGAATAGCGTCTTTTGTAAGTCGTTATTTTTTATTCAATTTTACGGAGTTAACATGGCAGTAGAACGCACCCTAAGTATTATCAAACCTGACGCAGTAGCAAAAAACGTGATTGGTCAAATTTACACACGTTTTGAAAATGCTGGCTTAAAAATCGTTGCAGCAAAAATGGTGCATTTAACACAGGCAGAAGCAGAGGGTTTTTATGCGGTACACAAAGAGCGTCCATTCTTTGCAGATTTGGTTAAGTTTATGATTTCTGGTCCAGTAATGATTCAAGCGCTTGAGGGTGAGAATGCTGTATTAAAGAATCGTGAGTTAATGGGTGCAACAAACCCTAAAGAAGCTGCTCCAGGCACAATTCGTGCAGATTTTGCTGAGAGTATTGATGCGAATGCGGTGCATGGTTCGGATTCAGCAGAAAATGCGGCGATTGAGATTAAATACTTCTTTGGCTAAAAATTGCGTATTGGCGTCGTTATGCAGCGTTGCAGATTAAATAATCTAGCCTCACATATAAACCATATGCATCGGCTTTATTTTTCAATCTGCGCCTTGCCAAACTTAGCCAATCCTCAATTTTGAAGCGAAAAGGAATGTTAAGAGAAAAATCGAACATTGACTAATTTACTCAATTTCAACCAGCAGCAACTTGCCAATTATTTTGTCAGCATTGGTGAGAAGCCTTTTCGCGCCAAGCAGTTAATGCGTTGGATGCATCACTACGGTAATCTGGACTTAGATCAGATGACAGATATTGCAAAGGTATTGCGTGAGAAACTGCGCAATGAAACTACGTTTACTTTGCCAGATGTGCAGTTGGAAAAAGTCTCCGATGATGGCACACGCAAATGGTTGATTAGAGCTGACAATCAAAAAGATGGTACAACCAGTAGTATAGAAACGGTTTTTATCCCAGAGGATGATCGAGGTACTCTGTGTGTATCTAGTCAGGTCGGTTGCGCATTAGAATGTACATTTTGTAGTACAGGCAGGCAAGGGTTTAATCGCAATTTGAGTGTGTCAGAAATTATCGGGCAGCTTTGGATTGCGAATAATTCTTTGCGTCAAGCGGATGGCTACGATATGTTGCCGCCGAACGAGCGAATTATCTCTAATGTGGTGATGATGGGTATGGGTGAGCCATTGGCGAATTACGACAACGTGGTCACAGCAATGCAAATTATGCTGGATGACAGTGCTTATGGTTTAAGTCGCCGCCGCGTGACACTATCAACAAGTGGTTTGGTACCACAAATGGACCGCTTAAAAGAAGATTGTCCAGTGGCGCTTGCGGTGTCATTACATGCACCAAATGATGCATTACGCGATGTCATCGTGCCAATTAATCAAAAATACCCTATTAAAGATTTAATGGCGGCATGTAATCGGTATTTAGAAAAGGCACCGCGTGATTTTGTGACATTTGAGTATGTCATGCTTGATGGTGTAAATGATACTGTTGAGCATGCGCATCAATTGTTAGCGGTAATTAAAGATGTGCCGTGTAAATTAAACTTAATCCCGTTTAATCCATTCCCCAACAGTGGGTATGAGACCTCAAAACCTAGTCATATCCGTGTTTTTCGTGATATTTTAATGAGCGCTGGCTATGTGGTGACAGTGCGTAAGACGAGAGGCGATGATATCGACGCTGCTTGTGGTCAATTAGCTGGTAAAGTCTTAGATAAATCACAACGTAGTGCTAAATATGTTCCTATTGAGGTGGCGCAATGAAACTAAACATTAAAAATCTGATTGTTCTGAGTATTGTTTGTTTAGTAGCGGCCTGTGCAAACAACAGTCCTCGTACGAGCGCTGGCTCAAATCAAATTGATAGCCGTGCTCTGGCAAGTGCTAAAGCACACACCAATCTTGGGGCTGCATACTTACAGCAAAACAAGTTGGAAATCGCATTGGATGAATTTACGCAAGCAATACAAATCATGCCGTCTTATGCAATGGCGTACAACGGGCTAGCAATGGTGAGGACTGCACTGAGGCAAGATGAAGAGGCGGAATATAATTTCAAAAAATCGATTGAGTTAGACCCATCTATCTCGGGTACACACAATAATTACGGTACTTTTTTATGTGATCGTGGCCGTTACGATGAGTCGATTGCACAATTCCTTGAGGCAGTAAAAAATCCTCTCTACTCGACACCTAATTTGGCTTATGCCAATGCAGGTATTTGTGCTGAGCGAGGTAATGATATAGTCAGCGCTGAAAAGTATTTAAGAAAGGCGTTGCAAATTCAGCCACTCACGCACTCTGCAGCGCATCGATTAGCTGAAATTCAGTTTAAACGTGGGGAAGTTGTTGAAGCCAAAAAAACATTACAAAACGCTTTGGTTGATTCACCAAATGCCGAGATATTATGGTTAGGTGTTCAAATAGCACGTTCGATCGGCAACAAAAACGATGAAGCAAGTTACGCTTTAGAGCTACGTAGACGTTTCCCAGAAGCTAGGGAAACACAATTGTTGCTTAAGCAATACGCAGTTGATTAATCAATCTTTAAACGATTAAGGATTTGAAATGGCAAGAAAGCCTAGAAAGAACGAATCAGTAGAATCAAATGACATCGGCGTTGACAATAACGCGATATCAACAGGAGCAGATGAGCAGCCATTAGATGAGAGCGTGTTGCCTACGGCCGAAGAGCAAAAACCAAAATCAAACTGTGGCGGCGCTCTGAATGCTGCTCGTGAGGCGCAAGGCCTAACAGTTCTAGAGGTGGCTAAGCAGTTGCGGTTAGGGGTTAAGCAAATTGAAGCATTAGAAGCGGATGATTTTGCAGCGTTGCCAGAAGCAACCATTGTCAAAGGTTTTATCAGAAATTATGCAAAACTGCTGAAAATCCCATCTGAACCCTTGGTCGCGGCTTATAACGAGATGAAACCAGAGAAGACTCAGCACGCATACACACTACATCCAGGTATTAACATGAAAATATCTGAGAGTAACAAAGCAGATGTCGGGCGCTACTTTATTTTGACCTTTATTATTTTGGTTTTAGCTGCTGTTTGGTTTTTTTATCAGAACTACGTACAAAAACCCAACCCAGTTAACCCAATTCCAGAAATCGTTGAGGCACTGCCAGAGCTGGCGTTACCAGCAACAGAACGCATGCAGGATGACGCTACATTTCAGCTAGACATGCCAGAACAAGGTGAACTAAATGCAGCAAGTGAGTCAGTAAACTCTAGCAATACAGATACAGCAGTTGACACGGAATTGAACGCCAAAAATGATAGCGATTTAACAGCAGATGCGGAAAATAGCCCTACTACACAGCCAAGTGCTGGAACAGAAACTAATCTTGATGATGATATCAATCAACAGGCAGAAGTTGCACCAGAGCCTGGTAAAACCAGAATAGCTTTTGCTGCAACGCAAGAAACATGGTTGAGTGTAGTCAATGCATCTGGAGATGAAGTATATAACAAGATTTTATATGCAGGTAATCGGGACGTTATTGATGTTCGACAACCTGCTGAAATTGTTGTGGGCAATGCCCATGGTGCGACACTCATGGTGGATGGTAAGCCCATCGATTTAGCCCCATATACACGCATTAATGTCGCGCGTGTTCGTTTAGATAGATAATGTGTTGAGGCAATTGCTTCTTTAATTAAAATTAATTTCAAATTTATGCGTAAAAATACACGGCAAGTGATGGTCGGCCATGTGCCTGTAGGTGGTGGTTTGTACGGTACGGTAACTGCGCCAGTCGTCGTTCAGAGCATGACGAATACAGATACTGCAAATGCAGAGCAAACGATTAATCAAGTTTATGAGTTATGGCAAGCTGGTAGTGAAGTAGTAAGAATCACAGTTAACTCACCTGAGGCTGCAGCACAGGTCGGTGCAATCAGGGCCGGTTTAGATGCCATGGGTTGTAATGTTCCACTGGTTGGAGATTTTCACTATAACGGCCACAAACTACTTCAAGCTTATCCCGATTGCGCAAAAGCCCTTGCAAAATATCGAATTAACCCTGGGAATGTTGGTAAAGGCAGTAAGCGTGACGAGCAATTTTCCAGCATGATAGAGACCGCAATTAAATACCAGAAAGCAGTCCGTATTGGGGTAAACTGGGGCAGTCTTGACCAAGCCAAAATGGCAAAAATGATGGATGAGAATGCAAAAGCTGAATCACCATTATCATCCGATGCGCTGATGAGAGAAGCACTGATTCAATCTGCCTTGGAAAGCGCACAGCAGGCCATAGCCATTGGTCTTGATCCGAACCAGATTATTATTTCTTGTAAAGTCAGCAATGTTCAAGATTTAGTTACTGTTTACAAGGACCTAAGCGCGCGCTGTGAATACCCGCTGCACTTAGGTTTGACAGAGGCCGGGATGGGTTCAAAAGGCATCGTTGCCTCTACTGCAGCGTTATCATTGCTCTTGCAAGAAGGAATTGGCGACACAATTCGCGTGAGCTTAACGCCGGAACCTAACGAATCCAGAACAAAAGAAGTCGTTGTTGCACAAGAGATTCTGCAAACAATGGGCATACGCTCATTTACGCCGTTGGTTACCGCTTGTCCGGGATGTGGGCGTACAACATCTACATACTTTCAAGAGTTAGCAATGCAAATACAAGCCTATTTGCGTAAGCAAATGCCTGTTTGGCGTGCGAAATACCCTGGTGTAGAGGGGATGAATGTTGCTGTTATGGGCTGTGTTGTTAACGGTCCAGGAGAGTCCAAGCTAGCGAATATAGGGATTAGTTTGCCAGGTACTGGAGAAACGCCTGTTGCACCAGTTTTTGTCGATGGGGAAAAAACGGTAACCTTAAAAGGGGATCACATTGCACACGAGTTTCAAGCGATAGTGGAGGATTATGTGCAGAAAAATTATGCAGAGGGCGGCAAGCTTCGTCTTCAAATTGCTCCTAAAACAATACCAATTCATTCAGTTTAAAGTAATCAATGAGTCAGAACAACAAACAAAAATCTTTTCAGTCTATTAAAGGCTTTTACGACATACTGCCAGAAGCAACACCGTTGTGGTTTAGATTAGAAGACATTGCACGCAGAGTACTGGCACAGTATGGCTACAAGAACATCCGCATGCCAATTGTTGAGCCTACAGAGTTATTTGTCCGCAGCGTTGGCGAGCATACTGATATTGTTGAAAAAGAAATGTACGCTTGGGAAGATGCGTTGAATGGAGATAAGTTGGTTCTACGCCCAGAAGGAACAGCTGGTTGTGTGCGCGCAGTAGTAGAGCAAAACCTTACCTATAATGGACCACAACGATTATGGTATATGGGGCCGATGTTTCGACATGAGAATGTTCAAAAAGGGCGGCAAAG
>JBFIDU010000107.1:0-5906 GCA_041603755.1 Methylophilaceae bacterium | reverse complement strand
TCATCATAAGCTAGCCACGATGCCCAGCCATTGATGTCTAGTACCAAAGCATAAACATAATCTTCCCAAGCAGCTTCGTCTATTTGATTGCCAGTCAGCTCATAAAAATGTTGAGCAACAAGCGCATCTGCTTGTTCAGGCAGGCTAGCAAAAAGCGCATTTAGCTGATCTTCACCAGTTAGAATCTGCATGCCTTTATCTGCAATAACAGATGCACGCCACGCCTGATAAAAGGAGTTGTTACTAAATGATTGTTCATCATTGTGTTGCAAGTAAAATGCACAGAAGTTACTGATCTGCTGCAACATTTCTTCCCGCCATGAAATTTTATAATGGTGGGGTGCTTGATCATCAAGAAAGTCGCTAATATGCACCCAATGTTTGGTGTTATCAGGCGTATTTAAATATGCAATTAATTGTGCAGTACTTGCATTCACATTGAGTTGCTTTTTAGCTTCATCCAAATGTCCTTCTGTTAAGGCCGTTTGCCATAATGATTGATAGTAACTTTTTGGCATAAGCATTCTTACATTGCCTAACACTCTCAGTTTTGCTGCTGCTTTAGCCATATCCATATCTCTTAATTTCCACCATGGGTTCACCGCAATGGATTGATCAAGCGGCCAAGTAGGAGCGATTTTATAAGCAGCTAATTCAATTGCGCTTATTGGATCTAGATTCGCGTATGGGTTAAATGGATTAAGCTTGGTTGCTGATTTCATTTTTCAACTCCTGTTTAATTTTAAATTTAGCTTGTTTCTTTGGCAGGCTAATAGGCCAAATTCTCAATGTGATTCTGGTTGACCATTCATCTAAATAAAGGCCTGCATTTAATAGTGGTAACACGCGGCGGCGGAGTGCTTTGTGCTGTAATTCAAATAATGCGAAGTAGGCAATAAATAAACCGATAAACAATGCACTAACTAATAAATCGGATTGCCAGTAATAAACGTGTTGCAAGTTTGGCAATAAGAAGGAGATGCCACCTTTTAAGAGCAGATAGAGTGCTATTAAGGCAGCAATTGGTGCAACAGCAGTAAATGGAGTCTTGTATGTATTCCTATTGGCAAGTAATACAATGGCAGTGCCTGCTAGCAATACCCAAGGGCTGTATGGGTAACTGATCCAACCGTAATAAAATGCAGCTGATAAAGTACTCAGTGTGATAATAAAAGCAAGTGCCCAGTCTGATTTAGTGCTGGAAGCATGCACCTGTTGTTGAATAGCATGTTGTTTAACCGCATCACCTGCGCTCAGGAACGCATAGGCTTTGTAGATTGAGTGCGCCAATAAATGTAACAGAGCAAGCGTGTATAAACCGAGTGCACATTCAACCAGCATTAAACCCATTTGCGCAATGGTTGACCAAGCTAGCTTAACTTTAACACTCGTGATAGTCATCATCACCAAAGCTGCGATAACTGCAGATATGCTCGCAACAATGACTACTAAAGCTTGTGCCGGTAAAGATTGAGAAAATAATGGCGCAAACAGTAATAACAGTAAGCCACCCAAATTAATAATCCCAGCATGAAGTAAGGCAGAAACAGGCGTTGGAGACTCAACAACTTGAATTAGCCAACCATGTAATGGTAGCTGTGCACATTTAATTAGGACAACATTGGCAATTAAGAAGGCAGCAATATGTAGGTTTAGACTTAAATCTTGCAATGGGTATTGTGCAAATATTTCATCAATATAAGCATTGCCGTGCTCTGAATAAATGAGTAGAAAGGCTATCCCAAGCAAGACCTCGGCAGTTCTAGCGAAGATAAACTTTTTATGAGCAGCTAAAACCGCGCGATAACGTTCTGGATAAAACATCAATAATTGATGCAAACTAACACTAATGGAAACCCAGCCCAACCATAACACTAGTAAGTGGTTGCTTACCACGGTTACCATTACCGAAAATAGGGTAATTAAAAACCATTGTAAAAACCGTTGATTGTCAGCGTCGAGTTCAAAATTTCTACTTGCGTAATTCAGCACAATAAAACCGATAAAATGGACAAGTAATAATATGGTGCTCGAAACGCCCGTAAAATGCACAAGCGGAAATGGATGAATAATATCCACATTAAATACAACACAAGCCCATATAATCGCTGCAGAAATTAAACCAGCTAAACGTGTCGCATAAGCAATTTCCCAGCGGCGGTTTGATGTAGAAAAAAGAAGTGCGATTAGTGGCGTGAATAACGCCAAGTTAATTAATACTGTATTGATAACTTGATTCATGATTTCATCCCTAAATGAGTTGAAAGTATTTTCCATCATCCATTAAATCAAGTAAAATATATTGTTTATATAAAATCGTTCACATTTATAGAACTATGTCTAGACTAAATTATCATCATTTAAACTATTTTTGGCACGTGGCAAAGATAGGTAATCTCACCAAGACAGCTGAAACACTACATGTTTCTCAATCAGCTTTATCATCACAAATCAAGCAGTTAGAAGATGCTATTGGTAACCAGTTATTTACTAGGGAGAGTCGAAAGTTAATACTGACCGATGTTGGCAAAGTTACGTTTTCTTATGCCGAATCTATATTTAAATTGGGCCATGAATTAGAAATGATCCTAAATAAAGGTGAGCAATTAGAAAATCAAACGATCAGAATTGGCATGTTATCAACGATGTCGCGAAATTTTGTCGAGGCATTTGTCACCCCAATGATGAATAATCCAAACATTAAGTTGGTAATCGCCGCAAGAGGGCAAGCTAATTTGCTGAATGAGCTTTCTAACCACGAGCTTGATTTAATTTTGACTAATATTGAAGTGAGAGGCTCTAACCAGCAGTCATGGCAATGTCAATTATTAACTAAACAGCCAATATGTGTGATTGGCCATCCGGGACTTGCTCTGGATAGTGAATTTAATCGAGCTTACAGCAAAGCAGATTGGATATTACCTTTATCAAATACGCCTATTCGTGCTGCTTTTGATGGCCTTTGTGCTCAATACCAATTCCAACCAAACATACTTGGAGAAGCTGATGATATGGCGATGTTGAGATTGCTCACACGCGATACTAAAGCGGTAGCAGTAATGCCTAGTGTTGTGGTGAAAGATGAGATTGCTAACGGTAATCTTACCGTTTATGCAACCTTACCCAATATATATGAAAACTTTTACGTAGTGACAGTACAAAAGCATATGACCAATCGTTTAGTGACTGAATTAATCAGCAAATTCAATAAGCTAGAAGTAATCATCGCTAGCTAGTGTGGAATAAACAGCTATTTCCACATTGATAACATTCATCAATTAATAAATTTATCTTGGCCCAGCAAGGAACCAGATGATCAGGCCTAGAATTGGAAGCACTAAAATCAATACAGTCCAAAAGACCTTAGCACCATTACTAGCCCCACTTTGAAATACTTTTAGAATTGCCCACACATCAAATGCAAGAATGATTAAACCAAATAAACCGCCAACTTCTAACCCCATTGTCCTTCTCCTTATTGAATTATATTTTAATGCATACCCTCAGCGCGTATTTACGTTGAGGGTATGTTTTTCGGTGAATTAGTGACGACTATTGCCAGAATTTTTTTCCCATTCACAAATCTGTTTATCAGCTTCAGCTTTACTTACACCATAAGCTTCTTGAATTTTACCAGCTAGCTCTTCACGTCTTCCTTCAATCACATCTAGTTGGTCATCCGTTAACTTGCCCCATTGCTGTTGCACTTTACCTTTTAATTGTTTCCAATTACCTTCAAATTGATCTTTATTCATGATATCTCCTAATAATGATTAACTAATGTTCTGAAGATATAAATAATGAATATTCATTAAGTAATTTCCATATTGATATTTAACCGCATGTAAAGATAAAGTTTGATCGGGCAATCTCCTAATGTAGCGTCAGAATACGCTTACATGCATATCTTGTTAAACTACATTTCTAGACAAATTTTTCCAAAATGCTGATTCGTTTCCTGATACTGAAATGCCGCTACTATGTTTTCCAGCGGGTAGGTTTTATCAATAATCGGACGCATATTATTGGTATCTATTGCTTTAATCATGTCTTGTTGCTGCGTTCGGTTACCAACAATCAAGCCCTGCATTTTCAGCTGCTTGATCAGTGCGGTTACAATTGAAACTTCACCACCCAAGCCAGTCAAAATACCTATCACAGAAATGTGCGCGCCTACGCGTGCTGCTTGCATAGACTGATCAAATGTAGCAGGCCCACCTACCTCTACAATATGATCCACCCCACGCCCTCCAGTGATTTCTCTGGCCAGCGCACCCCAGTTAGTCTGTTTGCGATAATTGATGAGGTGATCCGCCCCCAAGGTTTTTAATTTATCCAGCTTCTCGTCACTGGAGGAAGTAGCGATTACATTAGCGCCAGCCATTTTTGCAAATTGCAAAGCAAATATAGAAACCCCACCCGTGCCTTGTGTCAAAACGGTATCGCCAGGCTTTAATCCTCCGTCTGACATTAGTGCACGCCAAGCAGTAAGCGCCGCCGTTGTTAATGTAGAGGCTTCAACATGAGTCCAACCTTTTGGCGCCAACGTAAATGCATTAATAGGAGCTGTAACTGTTTCACGCGCATATCCGTCCACACCGTCACCCGGTGTAGTAGCGAAGCCTTCTACATTTGGCTCACCAGATAACCATGTAGGAAAAAAAGTACTTACAACATGATCTCCAACAGCGAATTCTGTCACACCATCTCCAACTGCTGTGACAATGCCCGCAGCATCTGCCATTGGAATTCTTGGTTCGGTTGGTCCCCACATACCACTAACCACTGCAAAATCATGATAATTAAGTGAATTTGCATGTAATCGAACGGTGATTTCTCCTGCTTGAGGGTCTTTAGCCGTTCGGGTGCCTATGGTTACCTTGTCATAACCGCCACCTGCTTGCAGAATGATTGCCTTGTTTTGCATGAAACCTCCTTTGCGTATAGATAATGGTAAATAAGCATATCCCAGTTTAGCGTAATCGTGTGTATTTGAAATGAGACAATATGCATAGGCTGAGATTCTAATCTTATTATGCTAATTAGATTTTAAGTTTGTATTAAGGTTGGGAGTGTAAAGTGGTTCTCACGATAAATAACGGAGAATACATATTATGAAAAATACATTTCAAACTTTGTTTGCAGTAAGTGTTTTGTCATTCGGATTGACAGGCGTCGCCTTGGCAGATGATGACTTATACGAGATGCAACAAATTTCAAAAACATTTAATTTAATTTCGTTAGAGGAAGCCAAAAGTAAAGCGTTAGCCGCAAAACCAGGCATGATTGAAGATGCGGAATTAGAAAATAGAAAATTCAAAAAAGGTTGGGATTATGAATTTGAAATTATCGATGCTGATGGACGTGAGTGGGAAGTGCTTGTAGATGCAAAAACTGGGGAAGTAACAAATATTAGTAGAGACTGGTTTTAAACATCACCTTTTAAATAGCTAGTGCAATGGGAAACTAACCGTTACACATAGTCCGCCTAAACGCGTGGAATGGCTAAAGGCTAGATTAGCATCATAGCTTTGCGCAATGTCATTTGTAATTGCGAGGCCTAAACCACTGCCTGGTGTGGATTCATCAGCACGAAAGCCGCGTTGAACAAGCATTACCACCTCTTCTTCAGCGCAACCTGGGCCATCATCTTCAACAATAAAGGTGATGGCTTTGTCACTCGTTACAGTAAGAGATACGTTACGTTCACACCATTTGCATGCATTATCGAGTAAATTGCCAAGCATTTCTAAAAGGTCTTCTCGGTCGCCATCAAACATAGCATCTGGTGCAATGTGCCATGTGATATCTACCGCTTTTTTACTATAAATGTGTTGTAAGGTGGTCACTAATTGTGAAATCTCAGTTGTTAAATTAACTCTTTTTGTCGGGTGGATATTACCCAT
>JBFIDU010000106.1:0-5934 GCA_041603755.1 Methylophilaceae bacterium | reverse complement strand
CCTGCGCCCGGCTTCAGGTGTGTAATATAAACAATTGGTTGTTGATGTAAATAGTTTAATTCGTCAGCAAGTGTCATTGGACATAAATGTTTCGACTCGGCCGCTAATGCGGCATCTTGATTACTAAAAGCGGTTTCGATAATTAGATATTTTAAATTTTGGATTGTATTTACTTTATCCCACAAGGCTTTACAACCCGCTGTATCGCCAGTAAAGACTAGGCTATTATTGCCACTATCAAGTTGATAGCTGACAGCTGGAACACCATGATTGGCTGGTAGTGCAGTAATCATTCTGCCTGCCAGCTTCACCGCATCGCCTACATTCAGTGTCTTGTAGCTCAGCAATGGGTTTTGTCGATTAGGAATTAAGTTAAAATTCGGCCAGATTAACCAATTAAACACATGTTCTTTTAGTATCTGTATGACTTGCGCGCTTGCATACACATTGATTGTTTCATCTCGCAATCCCAGCACTGAATCTAATAGCAAAGGTAAAAATGCGATATGATCCATGTGCGCGTGGGTGATAAAAATATGATTAATCTTTTGCAGCTCGTTAAGTGATAACCTGCTAACACCTGTGCCAGCGTCAATTAAGATATCATCGTCTACCAGCATCGATGTGGTATGTAAATCACCGCCTACCCCACCACTGCAACCTAAAATTTTTATTTTCATCGTTTCTAACTTCTATGTTTTCTTTAATGTACTGTAATTAACAGCAATAAGCTTGCCAATTAATATATACACACATTACCCATCATCACTAACAAGCTAATGTGATTGAGACGAATCCTTTATAATTTTGGTATTTGACTGAAAAGCGATAAAGTTTATGCATGACAACCCGATTGAAATAAGCAACAGCAAAAGCCCTACTGCAAGCGTGATTTGGCTTCATGGCCTTGGTGCAGATGGTAACGATTTTGTTCCAGTTGTTGAAATGTTAGATTTGCCAGAATACCGCTTTATATTGCCACACGCACCATTTTTAAATGTAACGCTAAATGGCGGTTATGAAATGCGAGCTTGGTATGATTTGTATGGGCTTAACTCAAATGCGGCGCAAGATGAGGCGGGCATTAGAAAGACGCAAGGCTACATCGAAAGCCTAATCGACAAAGAGCTGAGTAGAGGCATTCAATCGAACAAGATTGTTTTAGCTGGCTTTTCTCAAGGTGGCGCTGTGGTATTGCACACGGGCTTACGTTGTACAAAAAAATTAGCAGGCGTGATTGCACTATCCACTTACCTACCATTACGTTCGAGTCTGCAAAATGAGAAAGCACTAGAAAACCAAAAGTCACCCATCTTTATGGCACATGGTACACAGGATGAAGTTATCGAATTATCCATTGCAGAAGCATCATATCGAGCACTCAAGGATGAAGGTTATTCTGTGGATTGGCATGAATATCCCATCGGCCATAGTGTTTCTATCGACGAAATTGACGAAATACGCACATTTTTACTCAAGGTCCTTGCATAAGCATTTTTTAGAGAGCATGTGGTTGCAATTTTTGTTAAAATAAGTCAACTGCCGATAATTATTACCATCAAATAACTCATGCAAAATAACAACGCTGAAACCCCGCCTAGCTATGAAACCGCAATTGCAGAGTTGGAATCTATTGTTAGTCAGATGGAGTCGGAAAAGCTTTCACTAGAACAGTCGCTAACTGCTTACAAACGGGGCGCGGAACTATTAAAAATTTGTCAACAATCGCTCGCAGCAGCAGAGCAGCAAATCCAAATCGTATCAGAGGAAAACAAACTGACGGATTACAGTCAGGATAAAACCTAACCCACTATGATCAATGAAGCCTCTACATCAGCAGAAAATCAAGCGCAAGCTTTTAAAACATGGGTAGGTAATATGCAGCTTCATATCGAAGGCATATTAGATAAATACTTACCAGCCTCCAATATCAAACCAGAAAGTCTGCATGATGCAATGCGCTACGCTACGCTTGGCGGTGGAAAACGAGTGCGAGCGCTGCTTGCTTATGCCGCAGGTGAATTCTGTGGTGCTAATACAGAAAAAGTCGATGCTGCTGCTGCGGCAGTCGAGCTCATCCATGCATTTTCACTGGTACATGATGATATGCCGTGTATGGATGATGATGATTTACGGCGAGGCAAACCATCGACACATAAAAAATATGGCGATGCAATTGCGTTATTAGTAGGCGATTCGCTACAAAGTTTGGCTTTCCAGCTTATCTCTCAAGACCTGAACTTAAGAAGCCCGCAAAAAATAAAAATGCTGCACATGCTAGCGCTAGCTACTGGCTCAAGAGGTATGGCTGGTGGCCAAGCAATTGATATTGAGAATGTGGGCATCCCGCTGACGCAAGCGGAATTAGAAACCATGCATATCCACAAAACAGGTGCCCTGATTCGCGCAGCTACATTGATGGGTGCCTATAGTGCTTATCGTCATAATGACGAAAAAATTAAAGCTGCGGATCATTTTTCAAAATCCATAGGGCTTGCATTTCAAGTAGTAGACGATATTCTGGATGCGGAAGCCGATACAAAGACTTTGGGTAAAACTGCTGGTAAGGACGCACATCAAAACAAATCAACATATGTAACTATCCTAGGCATACAAGAAGCAAAAAAGCTTGCGGCAGAGCTGCATGCCAATGCAATGGCAGCACTCTCTTTTTACGGACATGAAGCAGACCTGCTGAGATATCTAGCCAACTTCATTACGCAACGAAGCTTCTAAATCAAAACTAGTTTATGACTTCAATATTGTCCACAATTGACTCCCCTTTTGATCTGCGCCAATTAAGCAAAGACCAACTAGTAACCCTTGCTGAGGAATTACGTACTTTTTTAATTGATAGTGTTTCAAAGACAGGGGGACATCTTGCGTCAAATCTAGGCGTGGTTGAACTAACGATTGCACTGCATTATGTATTTAATACCCCTGAAGACAGACTTGTTTGGGATGTGGGACATCAAACCTATCCACATAAAATATTGACTGGCAGACGCGAAGAAATGCGTCAACTGCGTAAAGCAAATGGCATTGCTGGTTTTCCCAGAAAATCAGAAAGCATCTATGATACGTTTGGTACTGGTCACTCAAGCACTTCTATTTCCGCAGCTTTAGGCATGGCAGTCGCAGCAAAACAAGCTGGTTCAAATCGTCGCAGTGTTGCGATTATTGGTGACGGTGCAATGACTGCTGGCATGGCATTTGAGGCCCTTAACAATGCAGGTAACACTGATGCCAATTTACTCGTCATCCTGAATGATAACGACATGAGCATCTCTAAAAATGTGGGGGCGCTCAATAACTATCTGGCAAAACTGCTATCAGGCCGCTTTTATGACAGCGTGCGCCAAACTGGTAAACATGTTTTAGATATTGTACCGCCCGTTAAAGAGTTCGCCAGGCGCGCTGAAGAGCATGCGAAGGGCATGGTTTATCCAGGCGGCACACTATTTGAAGAGCTCGGCTTTAACTATATAGGCCCGATTGATGGCCATGATATGGATACGCTGGTTACCACACTACGCAATATTAACGCACTGAATGGAATGCAGTTTTTGCATGTTGTGACGCAAAAAGGCAAAGGGTTTGAGCCTGCGGAAGACGACCCCAATAAATATCATGGGGTCAATAAATTTGATCCATGCAATGGTGTTGCTCACAGTAAAAGTGAGCAAAAAACCTATACCCAAGTATTTTCTGACTGGTTGGTAGATATGGGATCTGCTGATGAAAAGCTGATAGCTATCACACCAGCCATGTGCGATGGTAGTGGCTTGAATGCGTTCGCACATGAATATCCCAGCCGTTACTATGATGTCGGCATTGCGGAACAACATGCTGTTACTTTTGCTGGCGGTATGGCATGCGAGGGCTACAAACCAGTTGTCGCGATTTATAGTACCTTTTTACAAAGAGCTTACGACCAATTAATACACGATATCGCATTACAAAATCTGGACGTTTTATTTGCAATCGACCGTGCTGGTCTAGTAGGTGCTGACGGGCCGACTCATGCAGGTAGCTTCGATTTGTCTTTCTTGCGCTGTATTCCTAATATGGTCATTATGGCGCCAAGTGATGAGAATGAGTGCAGGCAAATGTTGACCACTGGTTATCATTATCAAGGTACTGCTGCTGTGCGTTATCCGCGTGGAAAAGGCACTGGTATCAGTACATCGACAGCACTCGAAACAATAGAAATTGGTAAGGGAAAAGTGTTGCGTGAGTCTACACGTGCCAATAAAAAAGTCGCTATATTAGCCTTTGGTAGCATGGTAACGCCTAGTTTGATGGCGGCAGAGAAGCTTGATGCAACAGTGGTTGATATGCGTTTTATTAAACCATTAGATACCAATTTGCTTGAGCAGATGGCCAGAACACATGCGTTAATTGTTACAGTGGAAGAGAACAGTTTAATGGGTGGTGCAGGCTCAGCAGTTATGGAAGCCATGCAAACCATTAACATGTCCATCCCTACGTTGTGTTTAGGATTGCCCGACACCTTTATTGAGCATGGTGTGCATGAAACTATGTTGGCACAATGTGGTCTTGATAGTATTGGTATCACACAATCAATTGAAAATAAATTAAAGTCAGTTAACTAAGCATTTTACAGTGCGGTTGTTAATAAAATAACCGTTTACACACAGTCTGATACGAGTAGAATTTTAATACTGCGCTACAGGCCATAAACTTTGGAGAATAAAAGCCGAGATGAATCAGCCAAACTTACCTAACAATACCCTAGAAGGTATAGAAGATGTTCAAAACAGACCCGATGTTCGCCATTTGGACATTAATAAAGTTGGTATTAAATCTATCAGACACCCCGTTATTGTTAAAGACAAACATGGTGGCGAACAAAACACCGTTGCCGTTTTCGATATGTACGTGCACTTGCCGCATAATTTCAAAGGGACACACATGTCCCGTTTTGTCGAGATTCTGAATGTCAATGAGCACGCTATATCTGTGGAATCATTTGAAACCATCTTACGCGAAATGGTCGAACGTTTAGAAGCAAGCTCCGGTTATGTGGAAATGCGCTTCCCATATTTTGTCAATAAATCCGCACCAATCTCTGGCGTCAATAGCTTGCTGGATTACGATGTAACGTTTATTGGCGAAATCAAAGATGATGTGTTCACTATCACCATCAAAGTACTTGTGCCAGTCACCAGCTTATGCCCATGTAGCAAGAAAATATCTGATTACGGTGCTCATAACCAACGCTCTCACGTAACGGTTACCGCATTAATTAATGACTTCATTTGGATTGAAGAAATTATTACATTGGTAGAAAAGCAAGCATCCTGTGAATTATACGGATTACTGAAACGACCAGATGAAAAATATGTGACAGAACGTGCTTACGATAATCCTAAATTTGTTGAAGATATGGTTCGTGATGTAGCCTCAGCACTTAATAAAGAGGCACGTATAGATGCTTATATCGTGGAAAGCGAGAATTTTGAGTCAATTCACAACCACTCAGCATACGCACTAATTGAGCATGACAAACGTAAAAAACAGTAAAATAAAAAGATAACATTAGGGAGGAATACATAATGCAAGAGAAAGTAACCATAGAAGAAAAAGCTTCGTTATTTCAGGTGATTAGAATGGTCTTATGGACTATGATTGGTGTCAGAGGCCAAAAAGGTTATGAAGATGATGTTGCTAAAATCACGCCTAAACAGGCAATTACCGCAGGTGTGATTGGTGCAATTATTTTCGTTTTGACTGTTGTTTTGCTGGTTAACTTAGCGATTAATTATTTAGGTTAACTAAAATAAAATTCATCACACTACAAAGGATATAACTTATGTCATCAGTTGCAAAAGTGATTGAAATTATTGCTTCAAGCGAGGTAAGTTTTGACGATGCGGTAAAAAATGGTATCGCAAAAGCTTCAGAGTCTGT
>JBFIDU010000105.1:0-5934 GCA_041603755.1 Methylophilaceae bacterium | reverse complement strand
GTGGCGGTGACCGCCCATGCCATCAGCTAGTACCAGCAATAAGCTATCTTTACTGTAAGAATACGCGAGTCTATCTTGGTTGTATGGCCTTGGCCCTTGTCGGCTATTCTGATAAATCGTGAATTTCATATGTAACCATTATAAGGGCTTAGTTAGTACGGCATGAATCTTTTTGGCAAAACTAGATTTTTTCTCTGGCTTAGCTGTATGTGTGACTAGTCTTTTTTGTAATGAGAATACGCTTTGTGGTCTTTCCATATAATCCAGTTTTAAGCAGTCATCGATAATAGATAGCAGTTCTTTGCTGTAAATACCCTTACCTACTTTTGACGCAGGTGCAAGATAGTCTTTCTTAACACGTTGGTTTGATGCGATAGGTGCAGACCTTGCCAGACATGAATACATACTTGCACCAACGCTATAGATATCACTCCATGGCCCAAGCTTTTGACGATCAAAATACTGCTCCGGTGGTGCAAAACCAGGTGTGTAGCTAGGTGATAATTTTGGTTGTGCTAATGTCAGTGTTTGCCTTGCAGAACCAAAATCCAGTAATACTGGTGAGCCATCGAGCCGTATGTATATATTGGCTGGCTTGATATCAAGGTGCAGTAGCTTTTGTAAGTGTACTTCACGCAAACCGTTTAATAATTGACTGAAAACGCGTCTAACGAATTTTTCATTAACAGGTTCTGGCTGTGACAAGATATATTCTTGTAAAGATTTGCCACGCTCATATTGCATGACCATATAAACGGTGTTGTTTTCGCGAAAGAAATTAGTGACGCGGACGATATTCTTGTGATCGATTTTTGCTAATGCTAGACCTTCTTCAAAAAAGCATTTAAGACCATGTTTGAATGTTGCCGCCTCATCGTCCGAATCCAGCATGACTGTTGCACCATCCTCACGCAATGCAAGACCAGTCGGCATGTACTCCTTAATTGCTACCGTATGTTTGTTTGCATCTTGTGCTAGATAGACAAAGCTGAAGCCGCCAGTACTCAAGACTTTGGTAATAACATAGTCTTGTAACATATAGCCAACAGGCAGAGTTCGATTTTTAGCTTTTGCCATTACTAAGGTGTCTGTATTTCAAAATGGTTGAGCAAGGATAAGATATTCT
Source organism: Methylophilaceae bacterium (assembly GCA_041603755.1). GTDB lineage: Bacteria > Pseudomonadota > Gammaproteobacteria > Burkholderiales > Methylophilaceae. The sequence goes on along the minus strand of JBFIDU010000105.1, from coordinate 4,808 downwards.
GACATAAAATCATATAGATTTGATACAATTATCAGCAATTACATTAAGAGTTATCCTTATTTTTGTGAATAAAGAGACATGATTAGCAGCATGACGGGTTATGCGTCCCAGCAACGCATTACGAGTAGTGGCGTATTACAAGTTGAGTTACGTTCTGTTAATCAGCGTTATCTTGAGTTACAACTTAAATTAGATGAACAGTTTCGTACGCAAGAAACTGGCGTTCGAGAACAATTAAAATCACAGTTAGGGCGCGGTAAAGTCGAGTGTCGTATCAGCTTGGCTAAGGCAGAAAGTGATGAAACTGGAATCTCGCTGAATCATAAGGTAATTGCCCAAATTGCCGAATCTGTCAAAGAGATTGATCAGTATTTTCCCAATTTGCAAGCCGTTAATCCCTTGGAGCTGTTGCAAATGCCTGGCGTGCTCTCCAGCACGAAAACGAATGAAGAGGCATTAACACAAGTGATGCTAGATGCCCTTACTGTAGCCACTGAAGAGTTGGTATTAGCCAGAAATCGTGAGGGCGCAAAGCTTAAGATGATGATTTTAGAAAGGCTAGCAGAAGCGCAGGCTTTGGTGGATAGAGTAAAACCGATGATGCCATCATTACTGAAGGCTTATCAAGAGAAGCTAACAGCAAAGCTAAAAGAGGTGCAGCAAAGCAATGATGATGAACGTATCCGTCAGGAAATTGTGCTTTATGCACAACGCATTGATGTCGATGAAGAGCTTTCGCGCTTAAGCGCACACATACAAGAAGTCGAATCCATTTTATCTGCTGGTGGGTTAGTGGGTAAAAAGCTGGATTTTTTAATGCAGGAAATGAATCGAGAGGCTAATACTTTAGGTTCTAAATCCGTCTCAATTGAAACAACGCAGATATCTATGCAACTAAAAGTCCTGATAGAGCAAATGCGAGAACAGATTCAGAATATTGAATAATTGTCCGTGGTTCATGAAAAAATCGTCTAAAATACACGGATGATTTCAGGCAACTTATTTATCATCACGGCAGCATCTGGCGCAGGCAAAACAAGCCTTGTAAAAGCATTGTTGGAAAAAGATGCAAACATGACTCTGTCTATCTCGCACACCACTAGAAAGCCACGTCCAGGTGAACAAAACGGTATTGATTACCACTTTGTGAATGAGGCTGCATTTTTAGAAATATTAGGCGCAGGCGGTTTTTTAGAGAGCGCTCAAGTGCACAGCGCACGCTATGGTACATCACAAAAAGCAGTTGATGAGCCATTACAAGCTGGTCGTGATGTGATACTAGAAATTGACTGGCAAGGGGCAGAGCAGGTACGCAGAATTTACCCACAAGCAGTGAGTATATTTATTGTGCCTCCATCTTTAGAAACGTTAGCAAAACGACTAAGAGGCCGTGCGCAGGATAGTGAAGAAGTGATTGCTAAACGAATGGCGGCAGCGCGTGAAGAAATGCGTCACTTGGTAGAGTTTGATTATGTTACAATAAACGACGTATTCGACGATTCTTTGCAAGATTTGATTGCGATTGTTCAAGCGCAACGTCTTAAAACAAACATACAACTACAACGGCATCGCGCGTTGATTCAAACATTGATTTAATTTAGAGGGTTACACCATGGCACGTATTACTGTAGATGATTGTTTAGATAAAATTCCAAACCGCTTTCAATTAACTTTGGTTGCTGCTTACCGTGCACGTCAAATTTCAAATGGATCTGATCCATTGGTAAGCATGCATGGTTCTCGTGACAAGCCAACTGTCATTGCTTTGCGAGAAATTGCAGCAGGTAAAGTGGGCTTGGAACTTCTGAAAAGAAGTTAACTATCCAGCACTAGCAGTATGCCTAAAACCGCTAAAAAACTGACAGCGGAACCATTCCAGCTAGCTGAGCCACCCTTGTTGCCAGCAGATAATGAGGAATCACAACTAACCATACTGCTACGTAACTATTTAACCCAGGAAGAGATTGAGCAAGTCTGGGAAGCCTACCGCTACAGTGAAGAAGCACATAAAGGGCAGGTTAGAAAATCTGGTGAACCTTACATTAGCCACCCAGTTGCTGTTGCCTGCATTCTTGCAAAATTACACTTAGATATTCCTACGCTACTAGCAGCATTATTGCATGATGTTGTTGAAGACACAGGCGTTGCATCTGCTGAACTACGTGAACGCTTTGGCAACCAAGTAGCAGACTTGGTAGAAGGCTTAACCAAGCTGGATAAAATCGAGCTGCAGACTGCAGTTCAAGCGCAGGCCGAAAATGTACGTAAAATGCTGCTGGCGATGAGTCAAGATGTCCGTGTGATATTGGTGAAATTAGCTGATCGGTTGCATAATATGCAGACTTTAGACGTGATGAAACCAGCTAAACAAAAGCGGATTTCTCATGAAACATTGGATATCTATGCACCAATAGCTAATCGTTTAGGTTTGAATGTTATCTATCAAGAGCTTGAAGATTTAAGCTTCAAATATATATATCCTAATCGTTACAAGGTTATCGAGAAAGCCATCAAAACGGCACGGGGTAACCGTAAAGAAGTAATTTCTAAAATTCTAGAGTCAATTAAAACGCAGCTAGCAGATGCGGGTATAGAAGCAGATGTAGAAGGTAGAGAAAAGCATCTTTACAGTATTTACCGGAAGATGACTGGAAAAACGGTTAAATTGTCGCAAGTTAACGACATTTATGGATTCCGGGTATTGGTCAGGGATACTGCTAGTTGCTATTTAACACTAGGCAGCTTGCATAGTTTATACAAGCCAATTCCTGGTAAGTTTAAGGATTATATTGCCATACCAAAAGTTAATGGCTATCAATCATTACATACCACGCTGTTTGGCCCATTTGGCACGCCTATAGAAGTACAGATACGTAGTATCGCCATGCACAATATTGCCCAAGCAGGTGTGGCAGCGCATTGGTTATATAAAACCACAGATGCGCATTTAACCAAGCTGCAGCAACAAACCCATCAGTGGTTGCAGCGATTAGTAGAGATTCAAACAGAAAGTGATGATAGTCACGAATTTCTTGAGCATTTTAAAGTCGACCTGTTTCCAGATGAGGTATATGTATTTACGCCTAAAGGTAATATTCTTGCTTTACCTAGAGGGTCTACCGCAGTTGATTTTGCTTATGCTGTGCATACCGATGTAGGTAATTGTTGTGTTGCAGTAAAGATAAATCATGAGTTAGCGCCATTAAGAACAGAAATGCAAAATGGTGACCATGTAGAGATTATTACCTCCGCGCTCGCTAAACCAAATCCTGCTTGGCTTAATTATGTGGTGACGGGTAAAGCGCGTTCTCATCTCAGACATTATTTAAAAACGATTAAAGTAACAGAGTCCGCGCATTTAGGTGAGCGTATGCTGAATATTGCTTTGAGAGCCTTACACGTTGAGCCTTCTGAAATTAAAGAAGAGCAGTGGAAAAAAGTCATGCGAGATTATGATGTCAAAGATAAGTCAGATATCTTGGCAGACATTGGTTTAGGCAAGCGAGTTAGCTTAATGGTGGCACATCAATTACTGGCTAGTGCGCATGATGATCTGCACCCCAGCAAAGCGCAGAAGTCATTTGATAAGATTACCATTAGAGGTTCAGAAGGTATGGCAGTGCAATTTGCACAATGTTGCAGCCCAATTCCAGGTGATCCTATTTTAGGCTTCATCAATAAAGACAGAGGCTTGGTGATTCACACGCACGACTGTACTGCAATCAGCAAATTTAAATTAGATCCTGATAAATGGTTAGACGTTGAATGGGACGCAGACCATAAACGATTATTTAGGGTTAATTTGCGTATTGTTGTAGAAAATCAGCGCGGTATGTTGGCAAAAATAGCAGCGGGCATATCTGAAGCTGGATCCAATATTGACAATGTGAGCGCCGAGGCTTCCGATGGTAGTCAATATTCTGTGATTAATTTTACCGTGCAGGTCCATAATCGAGTGCATTTAGCAGAGCTAATTCGCAACTTGCGTAAAATACCAGAGGTGGTGCGTATTAACCGTGTAAAAGGCGGTAATCGTGATCAAAAAGTACAATAACTTCCTTTTCATAGTAAAGGTCATTATGGCAGTCAGAGAAATAATTCAAACAAATTTAGCACCAGCAGCAATTGGTACTTATTCGCAAGCAGTTAAAGTAGGTAAAACAGTCTATCTATCCGGTCAAATTGGGCTAGACCCAGAACGGATGGAATTGGTTGAAGGTATTGAAGCGCAAGTGAGGCGTGTATTTGATAACTTGAGTGCAGTAACAAAAGCGGCTGGCGGCTCAATGGCTGATATCGTAAAACTGAATATCTTTTTAACGGACTTAGGTCATTTCACATTAGTCAACACTATCATGGCTGAGTATTTTGCTGAACCTTATCCCGCACGTGCTGCAGTTGGTGTAGCGTCACTGCCTAAGGGTGCACTAGTGGAAGCAGATGCAGTGATGGAGCTTTCATCGTTGTAATCATTGTTTTTATTGCTTATTAGAAATTAGCGGAAGCATGCAGCTTAACGATCTAAAATCATTTTCAAAACCGCTAATCAATCATCTTGCTAAGCTAGGCATCCAAAGCCAACAAGACTTACTCTTGCATTTGCCACTGCGTTATATAGATGAAACGCGTATTGATTCTGTACGTGACCTGCGTCTTGGTGATGTCGCTCAGGTACAGGGTGAAATTGTGCATGCGGAAGTGAGCTACAAGCCAAGAAAAGCATTGATAGCTAGACTGGAGGATGCAACAGGGCAGATTACCTTACGATTTTTGCATTTCTATCCGAGTCAAATTAATGCGCTAAAAGT
>JBFIDU010000104.1:0-5961 GCA_041603755.1 Methylophilaceae bacterium | reverse complement strand
TTCGCAGATGTACAGGTCGTCGCAATCAACGGCTTGGAAGAGCCAGAATATATGTTATATCTGTTGAAGTATGATTCTGTTCATGGGCGGTTGAATTTTGATGCCAGATTAGAAGGTGATATTTTGGTTATAGAGGGTAGAAAAATACGGATTACCTCTGAAAAAGACCCAGCAAATATTGATTGGGCAAGTGCTAAAGTTGATGTTGTTGCTGAATGTACAGGGGTCTTTTTAACCACAGAAAGCTGCCAAGCACATCTGGACAGTGGGGCAAAAAAAGTGGTGCAGTCAGCACCAGCCAAAGATGATACACCAATGTTTGTCTTTGGCGTTAATCACTATGATTATCATGGACAAGCAATTGTTTCTGCAGCCTCTTGCACGACGAATGCCTTGGCACCTGTTGCGAAAGTGCTCAATGACGCTTTTGGCATTAAACGCGGATTAATGACTACTGTTCATGCGGCAACAGCTACACAACAAACCGTAGATGGTGTTTCAAAAAAAGATTGGCGTGGTGGAAGAGGTGTGTTCGAAAACATAATTCCGTCCAGTACAGGTGCAGCAAAGGCGGTTGGAAAAATAATTCCCGCGCTCAATAAAAAATTAACCGGGATGGCTATGCGTGTGCCGAGTGCTGACGTTTCAGTTGTTGACTTAACGGTTGAACTAAATAAAGCCACCAATTACGAAGAGATATGTAAGGTGATGAAAACCGCTGCATACGGACGTTTAAAAAACGTGTTAGGATATACGGATGAGTGTGTCGTCTCAACGGATTTTAGAGGTGACCCGGCAGCCAGCATTTTTGATGCCAATGCTGGCATTATGTTGGATGACAATTTCTTAAAGATTGTGGCTTGGTATGATAACGAGTATGGTTACACATGTAATTTGATTCGCCTGACACAACATTTATTCCACTATAAAACAGTAATGGAATATATGCATCTAGAAGAGTTGGCGTTAACTGAGACGGCATAAAAGACAGAGATTTTATAAGTTAAAAAGGTTTTTTTGACAATACGTCGTACTAAAATAGTTGCTACATTAGGACCTTCATCTTCAAGCGAAGAAATGCTCGCACGTTTGATCGTTGAGGGTGTTAATGTTGTTCGGCTAAATTTCTCTCACGGTACAGCTGAAGAGCACATTGCACGAGCTGAGATAGTCCGGAATATTGCGCTTAAGTTAAACCGACCTATAGGTGTCCTTTGTGATCTACAAGGTCCTAAAATCCGTATCGGTAAGTTCATTGATGGCAAAATTACGCTTAAAACAGGTGATCTGTTCGTATTAAATGCAAACTGCAAGCTCGGTGATCAGGATCAGGTTGGCTTGGACTACAAAGAACTCCCCAAAGAAGTAGATGAAGGGACGATACTTTTACTAGATGATGGTCGTATCACCATGCAAGTTGACCGTGTAAGCAGTAGTCAAATTTATTGTGTTGTGTTAGCAGGTGGAGTACTGTCAGATAATAAGGGCATTAATAAACAAGGTGGTGGCTTAAGTGCAGAAGCGCTGACTGAAAAAGACAAAGAAGATATTAAAACCGCTGTTGCGCTAGAAGCGGATTACATTGCAATATCTTTTCCGCGTGAAGCGGCAGATATTGAATTGGCAAGAAAGCTAGTGAAAGAAGCAGGCGGTTCTGCTAGCATCATTGCCAAAATAGAACGAGCGGAAGCAATCGATGCTGCAGAAGAAATTATATTGGCATCCGATGCAATCATGGTGGCGCGTGGAGACCTAGGTGTAGAGGTGGGAGATGCGGCAGTGCCTGGTTTGCAAAAACGATTAATTCGCTTGGCACGACAGCATCACGTACCAGTCATTACAGCGACGCAAATGATGGAGTCAATGATTTATAACCCAATTCCCACTAGGGCAGAAGTTTCTGACGTTGCAAATGCAATCCTTGATGGCACTGATGCCGTCATGCTTTCGGCGGAAACAGCAGCGGGACATTATCCCTTAGAAACTGTGCAAGCAGTTCACCGTGTGGCTTTAGCAGCAGAAAAAGAATACTTCAAACGCTTTGATGCTAGAGTACGACGTGATGCATTCTCGAAAACAGATGAATCCATTGCGATGGCTACTATCTACATCGCGCAGCGCCTAAAAGTTAAAGCCATTGCAACGCTCACACAGTCTGGAAATACGGCTAATTGGCTGGCACAGGCTGATAATATGGTGCTCATTTATGCATTATCTCCAAATCGCGTGGCACGGCGTAAACTAACCTTATACAGGGGTGTTTATCCATTCCCAATTGACCAAGAAGGCAAGAATAGAGACGAAATCTTGCACGAGATGGAGCAAGTCTTATTAAAAGAGCAAGTTGTTAACAAAGGTGATATGGTGATTTTCACTTTTGGCGAGCCGATTGGCAATCCTGGTGGAACTAACACGATGAAAATCATTAAAATTGGTGAGAACAGGAAAACCTAAGCCTTAATTAATAAGTCTTGATAAATTTGATTGTTAAGACAATCTGATGGCATCACATTATAATGTTGCGATTACTTAATCATTTCTTCAACATGTCTAATACACCACTACTCAAGACCAATATCAAAAGTTTAAAACTGCTACATCAGGGCAAAGTGCGTGACATCTATGATGTTGATGAGCAGCACCTACTTATGGTTAGCTCCGACAGGCTCTCTGCATTTGATGTTATTTTACCCACAGGGATTAAAAATAAGGGTGCGATGCTCACGCAGATGGCTAATTTTTGGTTCAATAAGCTAAGCCATATCGTACCAAATCATTTGACGGGTATAGACCCACAATCAGTCGTGAGCCCATCCGAGGCTGAGCAGTTAAAAGGGCGTGCCGTAGTAGTCAAAAAATTGAAACCACTCCCAGTTGAAGCGATTGTTAGGGGCTACATTATTGGTAGTGGTTGGAAGGATTATCAGGCAACGGGGAGCATTTGTGGGATTGAGCTACCAAAAGGGCTAAAGCTAGCACAACAACTACCTGAACCTATCTTTACGCCATCAAGTAAAGCCGCTGTTGGTGATCATGATGAAAACATAACCATACCTGCATTGGAGAGTCTGATAGGTAAGGAAATGACCCAGAAAGTTAAAGATGTTGCCATCCGCTTGTATCAGGAGGCAGCTAATTACGCACTAACAAAAGGTATTATTATCGCTGACACCAAGTTTGAGTTTGGGCTAGATGCAAATGGCGTGCTGCATGTCATGGACGAAGTGCTCACACCAGACTCCTCACGTTTCTGGCCATTAGATAGCTATGAGGTAGGTAAAAATCCACAAAGTTACGATAAACAATATGTGCGCGACTGGCTTGAGACACTGGATTGGGATAAAACAGCACCAGGACCTGCATTGCCAGCATATGTTGCAGATAAAACAAGCGAAAAGTATCTAGAAGTCTATACTAAACTAACAGGTAAAACCTTGTAAGTCTTAGTCGCACATTGTATCAGTGCACTTGTAACCAATTACCAGCCGATGATAAAGCAGCTTAAAGAAATTGCTAAGCGTATTAAGCAAGAGTTGCAGTTATATCAATTAATTGCAAAGCATGCAGAGACCCCTTTGCTAGCGAAGCTATTTTTTGGACTAGCGATAGGTTATTTGCTGCTGCCGTTTGATTTAATTCCAGATTTTATTCCAGTCTTAGGGCAGTTGGATGATTTGGTGATGGTTCCTTTGCTCATCTATATGGCTTTGAAGTTGACGCCAACACATGTGATTGCTCAATGCAGAGAAAACATAAATTAATGCGCTTTGTAATGATTTAGTTACAAGCTCTTGTTATAATTTGCGCCTCAAAAAAATAATGAAAGTAATGTAATGTCTTTAAATGCAGTTTCTTCTGGTATAGATTTACCTAACGATTTTAATGTCATTATTGAGATTCCCGCAAACGGTGATCCTGTTAAGTATGAAGTAGACAAGGAAAGTGGTGCCCTGTTCGTTGATCGGTTTATGGGTACATCAATGCAATATCCATGTAACTATGGCTATATTCCACATACTTTAGGGGGTGATGGGGATCCCGTTGATATCTTGGTTGTGACTCCAGTGCCTTTGTTGCCAGGCGTTGTTGTACGTTGCCGTGCTCTGGGTATGCTGAATATGGAAGATGAAGCAGGAGCTGACGCCAAAGTATTAGCTGTCCCGATCATTAAGGTTTGTCCACTTTATGCTTTTCAGAAATCTTACAAAGATGTATCGCCATGGCGCTTAGAGATGATTGCCCACTTTTTTGAACATTATAAAGATCTAGACAAGGGCAAATGGGTCAAGATTCTCGGCTGGGAAGATATTGATGCAGCTCATAAAGAAATTATGGATGGTGTTGAGCGCTATAACTCAGCTAAAGTTAAACCAGCATTTTAATATTCTCTAAAAATAAAAAAGCGCGGTAATCCGCGCTTTTTTATTTTTGGATGCGACAACGCTAGCCAGACATTACGCCAAATAAGTTACCTATCAGTGCTGTTGCCAACATAGCCAAGATGCCCCAAAACGTAACTCTGATGATACCAACATAAACATTTGCTCCACCCACCTTTGCTGCCACACCGCCTAATATAGCGAGAGATAATAATGAGGCGGTGCCTACAATAGCAATAGCTTGATCTAGTGGACTCAATAATATAACTACTAAGGGCAGTAGCGCACCAACAGTGAAGGCAGCACCAGAAGCAACTGCTGCTTGTAATGGTCGAGCGCTCATGATGTCGTTAATGCCTAATTCATCACGTGCGTGAGCACCCAAGGCATCATGTTCGGTTAATTGTATGGCAACTTCATGTGCCAAGTCGGCTTTTAGACCTCTTGCAATATATATATTTGTCAGTTCTTTAAGCTCACTTTGATGGTCTGTGGCTAACTCTAATCGTTCTTTTGCTAAGTCTGCAGTTTCGATATCTGCTTGCGAGCTCACAGAGACATATTCGCCTGCTGCCATAGACATAGCGCCAGCTATCAAGCCTGCAGCACCTGTTAACAGTATTGTTTCATGTGACGTATTTGCAGCGGCAACACCAATGATTAGGCTTGCAGTAGAAATAATACCGTCATTTGCACCTAATACTGCAGCACGTAACCAATTGGTATGATGTGATCGATGGCGTTCTGTGTGTCTCAATTGTAGTCCTATTTATGATTGTTTTAGTCTAAGTAGATGAACTGATTAATGGTAGCTGTCATCCACTTCCTTTTTGCCAGTCCACATCGCTTTGACCAACTTTTCTTTATCAACAATGCTTGATGCAATAACACCACCTATATGCAAGATGATCAGCATGAGTGTGATATTAACAAATGTTTCGTGTATTTCTTCCCCAAACTCTTCATCTACTTCGTTTATAGTATGCTTTTGCTTATTTGCATTTTCAGACAATGTGTTCTGGCGAGTGTATAACACTTGTTCAACAGCAGCAAAAGGCCCTTTGTTTTCTTCTACGGCATAGAGCTTCATGCCAGAAATAGTAGTGATCATTAAGCTGAATAATAAAGCAACGACCATTGCACCACCAGCTGGGTTATGCCCTACATAATGCTGTGGTTTGCCAGTTAAGAGGTTTTTTAGGTATTGAATAATGATTGAGGGTCGATACATAAATTGATTAAATTTGGCATATCGGCCGCCAATAAAGCCCCAGATGATTCGAATGAATATAATCGATGCGACTGTATATCCTGCCCAAGTATGTTGCGTTAAGAGTTCATCTTCCGTCAAATAAGCAGTAAAAAAAGCGATTACCAAGGCCCAATGGCCAATACGTACGATAGAGTCCCAAACTTTCACAACTTTTGATTTTGTCATCATCATCTCCTGATTAAAAAAAACAATAAGAATGATTTTGGGATAAACTCCTTATCAATACATCCGCCAAATGACGTAGGAAACGATTTGATGATTGACGATAGCCAACAAGACATTAAGAAACAGCTAAGTAAGTGGGCAATA
>JBFIDU010000103.1:0-6007 GCA_041603755.1 Methylophilaceae bacterium | reverse complement strand
TATCAATTTCACGATTGACTAAATCAGCAATCTCAAATAAACGATCATCAGCCTGTGCAATAACGCGCTGACAAATTTCCGCTCTGTATGCTGTATCAGCATCCAAGCGTTCAAAATCAACTGTGCCCATCACTTTTTTACACTCTAATAAAAACTGCGCATAAACATCATACTGATTTGCTTGCATCATCATTTCCTATCATTTTATGAAACGTATTCATAAAGTGCAGGTTTTATGCCAATGCTATTGTAAATTTAATCCATTGATTATAAATAACATTTTATTTTAAAGCGTGCTATTTATGTTGAAATAATTACAATCAATGATGAAAATTAAACAGTATGATCAACTGGTTATTTTTCTATTAACCCCCGCCACCCTTTTTGACGCATACAAATCGCAAAGCCTCGCGTGAAGGTAAATGTTTTCTTATCTGGTGTATGAGCATCGCCTAATTGCTCGTTACATTCCATCATATTTTTCTCTAACAAGTTCGCACTACCACCCATTTTCCACCATGATTTGATCACATAAGTATCAAATATACTTGGCTGTGGTTTTGCACTGGCAGCGCTTGCCGCTTTTTTTTCGCTTGGGGCAGGGGCAGTGTTAGTAGCTGCTGTGGTTCTGTTACTAGATTCAGATTCAGTTGTTGCCTCTATCTTCTCTGTCGCTTGAATTGCATCCTGCTTTGTATCTTCAGTTGCTAAGTTTTCAGTTGTAGTTAGTAAGGGTTCTTTTTCTTTTTGTGCAGTAATACGATTATCTTCAGTTACGCTCGCTGTTGCGAAAAGCTCATCATCTGAAAATGTAGAGCCATCTAATTTTTGTATCGCCCACCCGTTATCCTCAAGACATTGATTAAGTGCTTGTTCTGTAGTCGCTTTCTGGCAGGCTGCTTTTTCAGATTGAAAGTCACGACCTGTGGCGCCTCTTTTATAGGCTATTTCAGCACCACAAGCGGTTAAAAGACTGATTATCAATCCCAGACTGATGATGGCTTTCATTATTACCCCTAATAAATAGTTTCTATTGTCGAAAAATAGCACAAAAAATCGAATGTTGCTTAAAGCAGACACTACGCAATTTGACGTATATGCGCTTGGGAGTCTTATCGTTATTCTCACCTTAAACAAATTCAGCCTTGTATCACATTGCTTTTCTCAGGGAGCAAAAAAATTCTTTCAGTTTTTTAATTACTATAAAAGGAGTAGGAAAATGAAGTTAAGGCCACAAAAAAGTCTAGCGGCTATCTCTCTCGCAGTTGCCACAGCACTACCAGCGATGTCTGCCAATGCAGGCGCAACCATTTCGTTCGGTGAAGACAAATCGATCAGTGTCGGTTTTGGTTTTATTACAAGTTACCTATCAGCTGAAGATGGGGCTGCGAATGGTGATGACAGATCAAATGATTTTTCACTTAACAGTGCGCGTTTGTATGTATCTGGTTCTTTGAATAAATACATTAAAGGTATGTTAAATACAGAACGTTCTGGAGGTGGTCAGGGTAATTGGGAAGTCATTGATGCTAATGTTCAATTACAATTAACACCTGAAGTTGCGATTTGGGCAGGGCGATTCTTGTCTCCAAGTGACCGTGCCAATATGGCTGGACCTTACTATTCTTCAGGTGGTGGTGGTGGCTACTGGGCTAATATTTCATCACGTTACGGTTGGAATGGTGGTGTGATTGGTCGTGATGAAGGTGTGGCTGTAGTTACCAGCTTCATGGAAGATCATTTGGCTGTTTCATTTGGAGCCTTCGAAGGTGATAATATTTTCAGATTTAGTGGTGTTGGTGCACAATCAGAGTCAAGCGCAGCAGCAGCAGCCCTTGGTGCAGATGATAAGCTAATGTATGCAGGGCGTGTTCAGTTCGCATTCTGGGATGCAGAACCAGGTTACTATGGCACGGGTAATTACTTTGGTGCTAAAGATATTTTAACGGTAGGCATTGCAGGTAGACAAAAATCAGATGGTGCTATCAGTTTAACTGATGTTGGTGATTACTCTTCTTACAGTATTGATTTCTTGATGGAGAAAACAGGTGTTGGCCCTGGTACAGTTTCTTTAGAAGCTGCTTATTATGATTACGATACAGATAAAGTATTTTTAGCCGAAGAAGGGGATGCTTATTACGTTGGTGCTGGCTATTTATTCGATACGCCAGTTGGTTGGGGTAAGTTTATGCCATTTGTACGCTATCAAGAATTTGATTCAGATGCCAATATTAAAACGGATCGTGTCGATATTGGTGTGAATTATGTTATTGCACCATATAACGCTATTATTTCAGCCGAGTACCAAGATACTGATATCAGCGGTTCAGGTGCTGCAAATTCTGGTAGTACCAATGCAGTATTACTATCCATGCAGTTCCAATTCTAAGTCTTAATAATGAAGTCGTCGTACCAAAGATGTAGTTGCCGATGGTACGACGATACCTCACTTAGATTTATCAGGATTTGGTGGTGCGGTCTCCCCTAGCATTTGGTGGACACTGCAGGTGAGCTGGCCTATAGAAAATTCATCCGTATTAGGATTTATTTTTTGTAAACCACCACTAATTTTTACAGTTTCGATTAGTTTACCGTCTGTGTCTAGTAGTTGTATCGATCTGATTCGGTAAAGCGGATCAACGCAGTTAAATTGAAATGTGGCTACGCTTGTAGTGTAGGTAATTTTTTTCTTTGGTATATTAAATTGCTGCGGTTTTTCATAAATCGTTTTGGCAACAAGGTAAGGTAGATTGTCGGTGACGTTATAAGAGTCGATATCCACGAGCACCTCATGATCATCGTCTTTGATAATCGATTCCCACTCTTCAGCTATCGCATACGAAGCATTTAAAAGGCATATTATCAATAAACATAATTCTCTTTTCATCTGTTTCTTTCATTTCAATAAAGTCGCTAAAAGTAGCATAAATAAACTGCGTTACCCGAATTATAAACTACGCAATTTGACGTATTTCATTACACCTTTCAAAACCATAAACTTTGTCCATTGATAGCCATTTGATAGTTCAGCGATGAGCTAAAGGCTCAGTTCAATGTGGTGAATAGGTATTCATTTAACCAGAATTTTTAATTAGGAGGAAGCTAATGAAAACGATTGTAAAGTTAGATCTCGATAAAAAGCCCTGGGAACAGGATGGGCAGATTCATAATCGCTGGCATCCAGATATCCCAATGATCGCTATGGTAAAACCTGGTGATGAATTCCGTGTCGAGTGCATGGACTGGACGGGTGGACAAATTGGCAATAATGATAGTGCTAATGATGTTAGAGATGTTGATTTGACGCAAGTGCATTATTTAAGTGGACCAATTGGTGTTGAAGGCGCTGAGCCAGGTGACTTGATGGTTGTCGATATTCTTGACGTTGGGACATTCGAAGACAGCCAGTGGGGTTTTAACGGTATTTTTGCTAAAGAAAATGGTGGCGGATTTTTAGTTGACCATTATCCTGAAGCAAGAAAAGCTATCTGGGATTTCCATGGTATTTACACCACATCCCGTCACGTGCCGAATGTGAAGTTCGCAGGCATTATGCACCCAGGTCTAATCGGTTGTTTACCATCTAAAGAGCTACTAGCTACTTGGAATGAGCGCGAGGCTGAGCTGATTGCAACTGACCCTGATCGTGTACCAGCACTTGCACTACCACCAGAGCCAAAATCAGCTGTAGTAGGTCGTCTAACGGGTGAAGCCGCAGAGAAGGCAAAAGCAGAAGGTGCTCGTACAGTGCCACCGCGTGATCATGGTGGTAACTGCGATATCAAAAACTTAACCAAAGGTTCTAAAATTTATTTCCCCGTTTATGTAAAAGACGGCGGCTTATCTATGGGCGATCTGCACTTTTCACAGGGTGATGGTGAAATTACATTCTGTGGTGCGATTGAAATGGCAGGTTATCTGGATTTAAAAGTAGGCTTAATCAAAGACGGTGTGAAGAAATATGGCGTTAAAAATCCAATCTTCCAACCAAGCGTACTGACACCTACCTATAAAGACTACATGATTTTTGAAGGTATTTCTGTTGATGAGCAAGGTAAACAGCATTACCTAGACGTGCATGTAGCTTACCGTCAAGCATGTTTAAACGCCATTGAGTATATGAAGAAATTTGGTTACACCGGTGCTCAAGCATTATCTATTCTGGGTACTGCGCCTGTAGAAGGCCATATCAGTGGTGTTGTTGATATTCCAAATGCTTGTGCAACCTTGTGGCTTCCAACTGAGATATTTGATTTTGATATGAAACCAAATGCAGATGGACCAAAGATCATGGTGAAACAAGGAATCGATACAGCGAAAACCAGTTAGGAGTAATCAATGCCTGTTTATGAATATGAATGTGATCAATGCGGTGTGTTTACGGCTTTACGCAAGATGAGTGAGTCGAGTGAACCTGCTTTCTGCCAAGAATGTGGAAGTGAAAGTCATCGCATTATGTCTGCACCGAAATTAGCTGTTTTAGGTAAGACGCAGAGAATCGCTTATGAACGTAATGAGAAGTCTGCACATGAGCCAAATATCGGCAGGCGTTCTAGCTGTGGTTGTACAGGATCACATACATGCAAAACAAGTACAAAAGTGAACCCAGATACAGGTAAGGCTGCTTTGCAGGTGCAAACCAAAAAAACAGCCAGACCATGGATGCTTGGACACTAGATCTTATTGAGTAAAGAAGTAACTGAAGTTTCATTTTGTTTTTAATAAAGGAGAGTAAGTAATGACTATTTTTAATAGACGTAATTTTATGAAAGCAAGTGGTGCACTTGTCGGGGCGCTGCTGTCTGCAGGTATCCTTTCAACAAATGCACTCGCAGCGGATTATCCAACCTCAAAAGTTAATACAACAGGATTGGCAGTAACGGATACTGAAGTGACTGTCGGTATTTTGCACTCAGCAACAGGTACGATGGCGATTAGTGAAACTGGCTCTATTCAAGCTGAAAAGTTAGCGATTGAGCAAATTAATGCGATGGGCGGTATTTTGGGTCGCAAAATTAAAGTGATTCAAGAAGACGGTGCATCTGATTGGCCAACATTTGCTGAAAAAGCAAAAAAATTATTGGTGAATGACAAAGTTGCTTCAGTGATGGGTTGTTGGACTTCTGCTTCACGTAAAGCTGCATTGCCAGTATTTGAAAAAGAAAATGGTTTGCTTTTCTATCCAACGTTCTACGAGGGTTTAGAAGAATCTAAAAACGTTTTCTACACAGGCCAAGAGGCAACACAACAGATTCTTGCTGGTTTGGATTGGATTGCTAAAGAGAAAAAAGCGAAAAAATTCTACCTGATTGGTTCTGACTACATTTGGCCACGTACTTCGATGAAAATTGCGCGTAAACATATTGAGCGTAATCTGAAGGGTACAGTTGTTGGCGAAGAGTATATTGCTTTAGGTGACACACAGTTTGGTTCAGTGATTAATAAAATTAAACTGAAAAAACCTGATGTGATCTATGCAGCAGTTGTTGGTGGTTCAAACGTTGCATGGTTTAAGCAATTGAACGCAGCTGGTTTGAATTCTAAAAAACAAACAATGCTAACTATTTCAGTAACAGAAGATGAAGTGCTTGGTATTGGTGGTGAGAACTTGGAAGGTTTCTATTCTGCAATGAAATACTTCCAATCAATCGATACACCGATCAACAAAAAGTTTGTAGCTGAGTTCAAGAAAAAATGGGGTAAAGATGCGGTGATTGGTGATGTGACACAAGCTGCTTATTTAGGTCCATGGCTATATAAAGCAGCAGTTGAGCGTGCAGGTAGTTTTGATGTAGATAAAGTGCAAGCGGCATTGCCAGGCTATGTCTTCAAAGAAGCACCAGAAGGCCCAGTTACAGTTGAGAAAAACCATCACTTAACAACCAAGTTACGTATTGGTAAATGGAAAAAAGATGGTCAAGCAGAAGTGGTTTATACCTCTGATTACATCAAACCTGATCCATTCCCAAAAGGTTATCAATAAGTTGAGTTGACGATGTGGTTCTTA
>JBFIDU010000102.1:0-6016 GCA_041603755.1 Methylophilaceae bacterium | reverse complement strand
TTCTCCATTATGCTTTGTAATCAACCGATTGAATTGCATGGTCTTGCTTGAGTGTAATCAGCACATCTGCACGTTGTGGCATTTCATCCAGCATGTGCTTAGTCAAGCGTTCATAATGCATCATGAACCTATTTAGTGCGTTACTATCCATTAATCCTTTAAATGGTGCATTAACTTTACCATTTTCATTAGTTTGCCTATCTGACATTCTTACTTGCATTTTCCTTGCCAACTTTTCTTCTTGCAGTGCACGCCACTCTCTCACACAATCAAAACTTGGAGCTTTCAACATGACTAACAAGTCAAACTGACTGAAAAAACGTTGGTAATTATCTTTTAATTCTTGGTTGATATAGTGACGCCAGGCAATATCTTGGTCTTCCTCGGCTTCCAGTTGATTGATCGGGTTTTGTAAATCATCTTCTGCCATTGGATTTGCGCCGACACACCATCCTTCCAGTAAGATAATATCGACTGGAGCAGAAACACTCGGCCACTGTGATTGGGGCATACGATCATCAACAGCTTTATCATAAGCAGGTATTTGAACGACCTCGCCAACTTTGGCATTTTGCAAGTGCTGAATAACTAACTGGCCCAGGGCCATATCATGCGTACCTGGCACACCTCGCGTCACAAGCAACGGATGAATATCTGTCGCGAGTTTTTTACGTGTTTGATAGGTATGGTATAAATCATCAATAGAAATAACCGCTGTCTGTTTACCTTGTTTTTTTAACAATGCTCTCAAAAATAGAGCCATCGTTGACTTTCCAGTACCTTGTGCGCCATTAATTGCGACCAGCAATGTACTTTGTTTTTTATCATGCTTATTGGCCAGAAAAGTTGCTAGTTGTTCATAATGTGGTAGCACTTCTTGTTCAAATGCTGGAAATAACTGTTCTTGTGCGATAAGGTTTTTAATTGTATTCATATGGAAAAACGCTATTAATTTAAAAGTGTGTAGCTATAAGATATTAAACAAACTTGGCTGCATCCTTATCCATTAAAGCCAAGCTAGGTTGAATCGTCAAGTATTATTGATTAAGCAATGATTGCCTGTTAGTGTTGCATATGAGTTTTAAATAAAATTCGAGCGCTAGCATTTGCTATCTAGATATAGTATTGATATTGGAGATTAATCAATGGAAGAAGCGATCATCAGGTATATACATTTTATGGGGATTATTTTGCTATCTTCTATGTTGATCGCAGAAAACCTCTTACTGAGCACCCCTTTAAAAGTCGGTGCAATCGAAAAACTCGTTAAAATTGATGGCTTATATGCTGTAGGTGCTGTTTTAACATTGGGAGCTGGTCTCTTTTTATGGCTCGTCGTAGGGAAACCCAGTACTTTTTATCAACATAATCCTATTTTTCATATCAAAATTGGTCTGTTTCTGTTTATTGCATTGATATCGCTTTTTCCAACGCACTTCTTACTCAAAAATCGACATAACGAAATAGCTGCTATTAAGCTACCGCAAAGGATTATATTCATTAAACGCCTGGAATTGGGCTTGCTATGCATCATCCCCTTATTAGCTACATCGATGGCAAAAGGGATTGGAAATTAAGCGTAAGCAAAAATAGTATGCAGCCTTTTCTACATTCAATTGGAAAACGTTTTATTCGACTAACTAAAAGCCTAGCCCATACAGAGTCTAGTAGTGAAAAGAAATTATTCGGATTAGGCCAGTTTGTTTTACTGCTTTCATTAACACCATATCTGTTTGATTTGAGCTTATATCAACTCAGCGATGTGTCTGAAACACCAGCTCATTATGAAATAAAGCCTGATCGATTTGAGTCTCTACCGCCTTATCCTGGCTTATCAAAACCACCAAGCTTTCCAAAAGCACCACTGCCATTATCTAAAGATGAACAGAAGTTATTAAATATCTGTAATAGCACAAAAAATGTCAAGTATTTGGCCATAGTTGGATGGATTGCCCATGACAAAGTGTGCCCTCCACTGGTTCGTAAAAATGCGGCCTACTTTAAAAGCTTACCAAAACACATAATCGCGTTAGCAAATTACAATAAAGCACTGATTGAATACAGGGCTAAAGTCATTGAGTCTAAACAGGCTGAAACAGCCTATCAAAATTTTAATCCAGTGCTTACATCCAAGCCAGCACCGTCACCCGAAGAGATTATAGTCAAAAAGTATTCAAATCGTTCGCTTACAGCAATGGTCAACTCAACACTCGCCTTGAATACTTGGCAACATATCACGACGCCAGCATGGTTTATTGGTTTAATACTCATTTTTCCAACGATCTGGCTGACCATTAGGCGCCGATACTGGGGCTTGCTTTTATTTGGTTTAAGCTTACCTGCATTTAATTACGCAGTATTAATGCTCTCCTTTATCCCTACATTAAACACGATTGGTGCTTGGCAAATTCATAGTGTTATCGCAGCACAAATCGCTTTCCTATGGTTTGCTATGCGTGGAAAACTTCAATCTAGATCTTTTGCTTTATATATTCTATTGATTACCCTTTTCGCTATTTGGCCGATACTGTTTAACAATTTAGACTACCCAGCCATACAATCTTTACTACCGATACTTGTTTTCATGATGGCTGCCATCCTAGCGCGACTGATTGTAAAAGGCATACTTGAAAACGCTTATCTTTTCAATAAACTTGGTTGGATAAATAATCTACGCAAATCATTGCATACATTATGCTTGTGGATACCACTGGGGCTATTAGCAGTACCATTCTTTTTTGTCACAGAAACGTTAATCCCTCAGCATACCGTTAATCACTTACATGCAGCCAACGTACTCAATTATGGAGCAGAACATGACATATTAGATAACGCGCTAATTTCAACGGCAACGAAAGCTGATGATATAGCGTATTCGTGGCATTTAAGTGCAGAAAACACTAAGCGAGATATCTACAACAAAGCAACGCAATGGGAAAATATCAAACTGTCTGAAAAAATGATCGAAACATTCGATCAAATCATGCCAGAATCGCTAGTATTTGAAGATGTAGATACTGATGTACCTTTAATAGGATGGGCGATTGATATTGGCGTGAGAGAGTCGCAAAAATCGACTAACAAAGCTTATAAAAATTTACGACAAAACATACGCAGCAAACTAAAAGCCATCACCGAAAAGCATGATCAAGCTTTTAAGGCAAGCATCAATCAGATTAAAACAGAAGCACTACAAATTGTCGATTCAGCCCACCAAAATGGCCTAGGCATCATTCTAGATGCGAATGAAAAGGCACAAAACACCCTATGGTGGACTATTAATTATATGCAAACAATACATCAACTAACCATTTTTGTTTTTGCATTTATTTGCTTGAAGAGTTTGTTATATGTGTTCGCACGCGTTAGCTTTAATCTGAACACAGGCACATTTGTCACTCTTGGCAATACTGAAAGCACACACCAGCAACCACCATCAACGATCAGGCCAACAGGTCATCAATACTTAATTGAGGACACAAGCAATCAGCACTTCTATATATCCCGTCGCTACCAGTGCCGAGGCAAGGCACCCAGATTCAGCATTCCACAACCATTACGTGCACCAATCGCACGTCTTTTTCATGGTTCATATGCGATGAATAAAGTCTTTGTCAAACAAGGTGATGGTGACATTAGCTGTACGGCAACACAAGGCATGGAGTTCTTTGAGTGGTCGCTTGGTAAAAACGAAACAGTTGTATTCGATTTTCATCATTTTGTGGGAATGACTGAGGACATACAGCTTTCAACATTAATCAGCATGCGTGCATCTTCATTACTGCTAGGAAAAATGATTTATTCTCAGGCGACAGGTCCTGGCAAATTAATATTAATGGCTAAAGGTAGAGCGGAAGTGATAGAAGCAGGTAGTAAAACCGCCAGCTTACCTCCAGAGCGACTAATCGCCATGCAAAAAGATACACGTTTTTATATTGATAGCGAGCTTGATATTGTTAATATCTACTTAAGTACAGCCTATGTAAGTCCTGCAGGTGGCGGACAGGTTATCGTAGATGTTGATAGTCAGCGCGGTAATAAAACTGGCTTGGGCAGCTTTGTAAGACGCTTTATACTGCCATGGTAATGCACAACATATTTTAAAATGAATCGATATTGATATGAAACCAATAGCCAATACAAAAAAATCAGTCGTGACTTGCAACACATTACAAGTACGTAGGCTAGGCATTGACACCTATCGAGAAAATGTCGCTTATTTGCATCGAGAATGTGCGCTTTACCGTGCAGAAGGATTCCAAGCATTATCAAAAGTTGAGATTCGCGCGAATGGTCAACGTATTCTGGCTGTACTTAATGTTGTGGATGATCATAGCATAGTGAAACCGTCCGAATTAGGATTATCCGAAGAAGCCTTTGCTAAACTGGGCGTAGAGGAAGGCCGTTTAGTTAGCATAGAGCACGCAGAGGCACCACAATCGATGAATGCCGTCAGACGTAAGATAGAGGGTGAGCGCCTTAATCAAGATGATTTCACTCATATTATCAGTGACATTACAGCAATGCGCTATTCAAAAACAGAAATTGCTGCGTTTTTGGTTGCTGCAGGACAAACAGACATGGACAGAGACGAAGTTTATTATTTAACTCGCGCCATGTTAGATGCAGGAAAAAAACTTGATTGGCGTGAAGCATTAGTAGCAGATAAACATTGTATCGGCGGCATACCCGGCAATCGTACTTCTATGCTAGTTACACCGATTGTTGCAGCACATGGGATGTTGATGCCAAAAACGTCAAGCCGTGCGATTACTTCGCCTGCAGGCACAGCTGACACGATGGAAGTACTTGCCGATGTTGAATTAGATATAGAAAAACTACATGATATCGTTCGCAAGCATCGCGCATGTATTGCTTGGGGAGGCACGGCTGACTTATCACCTGCCGATGATATTTTGATTGCTGTTGAGCGTCCTTTGGGTATCGACTCAATTGGGCAAATGGTTGCATCTATTCTCTCCAAAAAGCTGGCAGCTGGTGCAACGCATTTGCTCATTGATATCCCTGTAGGACCAACAGCTAAAGTTCGACACATGCGCCAAGCGCAGCGACTGCGTAAACTATTCGAGTTCGTGGCAGACCAACTGAATATTCACATGGAAGTCATCATCACAGATGGCCGCCAGCCGATAGGCTCTGGTATAGGCCCTGTATTAGAGTGTCGCGATGTCATGCAAGTATTACAAAATGCGCCTAATGCGCCATATGATTTAAGACAAAAGGCGCTGCGCCTCGCAGGCCGAATATTGGAGTTCGACCCTGACGTTCGGGGCGGCCAAGGATTCTCGATTGCAAGAGACATTTTAGATTCTGGCCGTGCTTTAACAATGATGAACACTATTATCACTGCTCAAGGAGAGCAAAGCAAAGCGTTTAAGCTAGGTAAACTGACCTATGATGTGCTAGCTCCAGCAGAAGGAGTTGTCGTGAATATTGATAATTTACAAATGGCCCATATAGCACGCTTTGCAGGTGCACCAATGGATAAAGGTGCTGGAGTCGATTTATTTAAAAAACTTGGTGATAAGGTTAAAAAAGGCGATTCTCTTTATCGCATCTATGCCGAGTTCCCAGCAGACTTTGAATTTTCGAAGGAGCTAGCACTGCGGAACAATGGTTACTCGATTGGAAAAGTAGAGGAAATTCCAAAAGCGTATGTAGAATTCTAATGAAAACAACGATGATCTCACCTAAAACGATACTCAGCTTTGCTGACCAACTGGAACAATCACAGCAACTAGCAAATGCGCTGAATATTTCATGCCATACCATTGATATTCATCGTTTTCCAGATGGTGAAATTAAATTAACACTACCCCACAATCTGCCAAGTCATGTCATTATCTATTGCAGCCTTAATGACCCAAACGAAAAGTTAATTGCACTATTATTGGCAACCGAAACAGCTAGAAAATTGGAAGTAAAAACGCTAACTCTCGTTGTTCCATATCTCTGTTACATGCGTCAAGACATTGCTTTTCATGCCGGCGAAGCA
>JBFIDU010000101.1:0-6045 GCA_041603755.1 Methylophilaceae bacterium | reverse complement strand
TACTGCCACTAACTCAGCTGCAATTGACACTGCTATTTCACTTGGCGTTTTACTACCGATAAATATGCCTGCTGGTCCACGCAAGTTCTCAACCTGATCAGGCGTTACATCAAAAGAGAGTAAGCGCTTACGTCTTTCGCGGTTATTACTACGAGACCCTAGCGCTGCTACATAAAACGCAGGTGATTTCAGTGCTTCCATTAAGGCTAAGTCATCCAACTTAGGATCATGCGTTAATGTGATCACAGCAGTGCGGGCGTCAGGTTGCATTTCCATGACCACATCATCAGGCATATCACGACGGAGCACTGTATTGGGAACGTTCCAGCCATCAGCGTACTCCTCTCGCGGATCACAGACAGTCACGGCAAAATCCAGACTTAAGGCTATGTTGGCTAACAAATGTGAAAGTTGCCCAGCACCGATTAAAATCAAGCGAAAGCGTGGGCCATAAATACTGGTCAGCATACCCTCATTAAATTCTGTGGATAGCTCTGAAGATGTCTCAACTACATGACTTTTCTGTGTTTCCAAATCTAGGCTTCGCGCGACTAATTTACCTTGATTCAATAGTTTTAATACTTCTTGTAAGCTATTTTTTTCTTGTATTGGCTCTAAAACTAACTGCATGCTACCGCCACAGGGTAAACCTAAGCGTCTTGCCTCTTCCGCTGTTGCTCCATAAGTAACAAGCTCAGCTTTTAATGGCAAGCCTTCTTTCCTTAATCGGTATATTAAGTCATCTTCTATGCAGCCCCCAGATATTGAACCAACAGCCCGACCATCGTCACGTAAAGCCAACAAAGCACCTATGGGTCTAGGTGATGAGCCCCAAGTCTTAACGACTGTGACTAACAAAATGCGATACCCAGTTTGCAGCCATGCATGCGCTTGGGTCAGGACCTCTAAATCTTGGCTATCCATTGACCTAAGCGCTCAGCTGATTACCGATTGGTAAACGCGTGATGTGCTTACCTGTTGCTGCAAAAATCGCATTGGCTAACGCAGGGGCAAGTGGCGGCACACCTGGCTCACCGACTCCAGTTGGTTTTTCTGCAGATGGTACGATGTACACTTCAATTTTAGGCATCTCTGCAATACGTAGCACTGGATAACCATCAAAGTTATTCTGCTGCACTACACCATTTTCTAGTGTTATCTCCCCAGTTAATGCTGCTGCCAGCGCGTAGCCAATGCTCCCTTCCATCTGTGCTTTAATCACATCAGGGTTAACTGCTATGCCACAATCAACGGCACATACAACTCGCTCAACTTTTAAATTACCACTATCATCAATCGCAATATCAACGATTTGCGCTACTGGCGTACTGAACGACTCATGTACAGCTACTCCTCTGCCTAATTTAACGCCATCACGTTGCGGTAAAGCAGAAGCTTTATCTGCAGCAAGGCGAAGTACGCCAGCATGTCGCGGATGTTCACTTAATAAGCTTAATCTATAGGCGATTGGGTCTTGATTGGCTTCTTTTGCTAGCTGGTCAATAAATACTTCCGTGGCATAACCCGTGTGTGTACTGCCAACAGAACGCCACCACTGGATAGGCACTTTCACACTATCATTGGTTGTATGCAAATCAACTTGAATATTAGGAACCTGATATGGCAAATTTTGCGCACCCTCAACGGAAGTTACATCGACGCCATCTTTTACCATACCACCTTCAAATGCCGTGCCTTTAGCGATAGACTGACCGACAATCGTGTGATGCCAAGCATTTGGCATACCATTTTCGCCAAGACTTGCACTCAGTTGATGCACATAAATTGGACGGTAATACCCAGCATGCATATCATCTTCACGCGACCAGACTAACTTAACCGGGTCTTTCGTTCCAGATGCTTTAACAATACTAGCCGCCTCTAAAATATAATCAGATTGTGGATTACCTCTACGTCCAAAGCTACCACCAGCATACAGTGTATTAATTTTCACTTCTTCAGGCGTTAAATCGAATAGTTTTGATAAGGCGAATTGATCAACCGTATGCAACTGATTACCGTTCCAAACCTCACAGACACCATCTTTAAACTGCACGACACAATTCAGTGGTTCCATTGCGGCATGGGCTAAGAATGGAAAAACATAAGTATTGGCGATGACATTTTTACTGCCTTTTAGCTGCCCCAGTGCATCACCATCTTTTCGGGCGATACTGCCGGGACTCGTTACTAACTGTTGATACTCACTAATGATTTCTTCACTACCTTTAGTATAAGCATTGGTTTCATCCCACTCGATGGATAGCACATCGCGGCCTTTCTTTGCTGTCCAATAGTTATTGGCTAAAACTGCAACACCAGTTGGGATTTCTACGACATTGATAACACCCTTGATTGCTTTTGTAGCTTGATCGTCAAATGATTTAACTGCCGCGCCAAATTTAGGTGGATGCGCGACTACCGCAACGAGCATGTTCTCAAGCTGAATATCCTGGGTAAAAATCGCTTTACCATTTGTTTTATTCTTGCTGTCTTTTCTCGGAATATGCTTACCAATGAGCTGGTAATCTTTAGGATCTTTTAACGTTACTTTTGTGGGCACACCCAATGCAGCAGCCGCTTCAGCGAATTCACCAAAGTGTGCTTGATGTCCATCCGCATGGCTGAGCACGCCAGCTTTTACTGTAATTTCGCTTGCTGGCACACTCCAGGCATCAGATGCCGCCTGAACCAACATAGCTCGAACTGTGGCACCCGCTTCGCGCATCTGGTCAAATGCATTTTTGATTGCAGAGCTTCCACCAGTGCCTTGATAGGGGCCCCAGTCTAAATTATTATATTTTTTAGCATCTGCTGCTGCAGCTTCTACTTTAACTTGCGCCCAATCTGCATCTAATTCTTCAGCTACTAAAGTCGCTAAGCCTGTATATGTGCCTTGCCCCATTTCAAGATGTTTGGCAACCACAGTCACAGTGTTATCAGAGTTGACACTGACAAATGCATTAAAGGTCGACAGCACACCTTCATCTGTATCAACTCCCATTACGGCAGTATCGTTTGGCTCTGTTGAGCAGCCAGGAATCGCAATAGCAATAGTAAAAGCTGCACTCGTTTTAAGGAAGTTTCGGCGGGAAATATTGAGTAGAGTATTCTTCATCTTATGCTCCTTAAGCCAACGATTTTGCAGCTTGGTGAATAGCTGCACGTATTCTTACATAAGTTGCACAGCGGCAAATATTACCTGTCATTGCATTATCAATATCTGCATCTGTTGGCTTGGGGTTTGATTTAAGTAAAGCCGTGGCAGACATGATTTGTCCTGATTGACAATATCCACATTGCACTACATCTAAATCCTGCCAGGCTTTTTGGACAGCTTCACCGACTTTTGTTTCATGAACGCTCTCGATGGTGGCAATTTTTTTACCAGCTACCGCAGAAAGTGGAAGCTGACAAGAACGCACTGGCTGCCCATCCAAGTGGACTGTGCAAGCACCGCATAAGCCTGCACCACAACCAAATTTTGTCCCTGTCATTTTCAAACTATCGCGTATCACCCAAAGCAGGGGGGTGTCGTCTGGATAATCTGTACTCAGCGTTTCACCATTAATATTTAAATCGGCCATGTGAGCTCCTAACGTTTTTTCTTTGTTGAACTTGTAATTTTAACCTGATTGAAGAATGTATTGATGAAGTTATTATTAATTATACGCATCCTTTTCGTTCATTCGTGTGCCAAGTAATTTCAATATTTTCTAATTCATTTACCACCCGTATCCCAAGCTAAATAGTAGTGTCCTATCCATACGTTCACGGCCTTGTGCGGGTTGATTTGCATAATCGACGTTCAATTGTGTAGATGCGTTTAAGTTACTTGCTATGGGTACCCTGAGCCCTGTTTTACTGAACACCAATGTATTGGCTACATCCTCTAAACTGACTAATACTTCATGCTGGTGAAAGAACTTTACACTCTGAAAAACTAACTGGTCATATTTCAATGCCCACCTACCACTGGCATAGCGATCATCTTCTGCTAAGTTAAAATCAGTACTGATATAGTTGACACCACCCTCGATAGATAAGTTTAAATCTTCTTGTTCATAAAACTGATAACCCGTACCAATACCAGCGCTTGATCGTAAGTTAATATCTCTGAATTTGTCATTTTCTAAAGAACCATTCGCATAGATATACCACTGCTTAGTGAGAAAATGGTCATACTGCATATAGCCTTTGCTATTAAAAGCGGTACTTTCACCATCTGCTTTTGCACGGTTTACATAGGCACCGACTGTAAATCTATTCTGTTTTGTTCTGGCGATCGCTTCCGTATCAAATCTGATTTGACTATTGTCGGTATTACCTTTGGATGTTGCACCGCCCAAGTTTGCATAGCCTGACCACGCCACACCTTTACCTGATACTTCTGGGCTTGGGTTAATGTAAGCGAGATCTTTGAGGTCAACATCCGCATTGGTATTTAACCCTGAAAGCTGGATTTTTGCTCTTCCATCATCCGCCTGCTTGATCTCTCCAGTAAAACTAGAGTCATTTGCGAGCATGACGGTGACAGGTTTATCGGTACTAAGACTAGCAATATCAGCCCATGTTATTTTAATTTCGCCTGTGTATTTCGTTTTAAACACAAGCTTATCTGTTTCTTTTTTGATAACTGTACCTGTTAACACATCCCCATTCTTTAGCTTAACTGTATCTGCGTTGGCTACTTGAATTAACATGGTAGAAACTACTGCGATTATTGTTTTTAATCTCATAAAACTCCCTAAATATAATGATAAAAATACTAGTTGATACCAAACAATCCGCAGATGTTTGATGTTGTATCGTTAAATAGTTAGATTGGTCGCTGCGAAGATAGGAATATTAAAATTCCATAGAGCTAAAAGTCCGACATACCATGATTCGTAAAGTTTAATTTAATTAATAAATCTAGTCGTATTTCTTGTTCGCCAAGGTTAATATTACTTTACAAATTTTTCAGATCCCACATATGATAAGGTAGCGAAAGAATTAATCTTCAAAAAGACATAACATGCCAAATAAAGCCATAAACAGAGCAAACTCTAGCCTAAAAGAAGTCATATTTAATAAACGCATGTTGGCCTGTATGGTACTTGGCTTTAGTTCTGGATTGCCTCTTTACTTACTATTTCAGCTATTGCCTGCATGGTTGCGTACCGAGGGGATTGACCTTAAAACAATCGCAGTGTTTGCTCTCATCCAACTCCCTTATACATGGAAGTTCATTTGGTCGCCACTGATGGACCGCTACAATCTAATTGCACCAATGGGCCGCCGCCGCAGTTGGATGTTAGTGACACAATTAGCCTTATTTGTCACTATTTGTACTTATGGCTTCTTTAACCCGCAACTCAACATTACCAGCATTGCTGTTGTTTCAACGTTAGTTGCCCTATTTTCTGCCAGCCAAGATATCGTTATCGATGCTTTCAGACGCGAAATATTAAGTGATGAAGAGCTTGGTCTAGGTAACAGTATTCATGTAAACGCTTACCGTGTGTCAGGGTTGGTCCCAGGCGCATTAGCACTCATCTTGTCTGATCACTTGCCTTGGTCATCCGTGTTTTGGATAGTCGCTTTGTTTATGATTCCAGGTATTTTGATGACCATTTTTGCGAGCGAGCCACACCGTGCTGAAGCACCAAAGACCTTATACGCATCTGTTGTAGAGCCATTTACTGAATTTATTAATCGTGCCGGCCTTAACCATGCATTACTTGTATTACTTTTTATCTTGCTTTACAAACTTGGCGACAGCATGGCCACTGCACTGGCCACACCCTTTTATATTGATATGGGTTTTAGCAATACCGACATTGGCACTATCGTCAAAGGTAGTGGCTTAGTTATGCAAATTTTAGGTGGTTTTATTGGTGGACTCTGGATGCTTAAAGTAGGCATTAACCGCGGCCTGTGGGTGTTTGGGGTGGTACAACTGGTGACTATTCTTGGCTTTGCCTGGTTGGCACATGCTGGTCCATTTGATCATATCGGCATAGTGGAACGTGGCATGCTGGCAGTTGTCATTGGTGGCGAAGC
>JBFIDU010000100.1:0-6231 GCA_041603755.1 Methylophilaceae bacterium | reverse complement strand
GGTAACTGGAGACATGATTATCACCAGCCTGCTTGCTGCAATTGTATTCCATGAAATATGGAAGTGGAGTAAATTACGAACCGGTATCCTTATCGGTCTATTTTTAATTATTGATTTCACTTTCTTTAGTGCAAATATTCTAAAAATACCTGATGGCGGCTGGATTCCTATTCTCATCGGCATCATTATTTTTACCTTAATGTTTACATGGAAAACTGGCCGTTCAATCCTTTACAAGCAACTCAAGCAAGAAGAGATAAAAGTGAATCCTTTTATTGAGTCATTAGATACTGACATGCTTAAACGCGTAGAGGGCACAGCTATCTTTCTGACACCAAATGCTTACGGTATCCCACGAGCAATGCTACATAACATCAAACATAATAAAGTCTTGCATGAAAATAACGTGATTCTAACAGTATGCTTTTTAGACTATCCTCATACTAATCTTGAAGAGCGTGTCATCGTCGAAAAACTGCCAGAATCATTCTATCGCGTCACCATTAACTATGGTTTCATGGACGAGCCAAATTTACCAAGAGATTTAGCCCTGTGCACATGTCAGGATTTAGACTTAGACCCGATGCAAACTTCATTTTTCATTGGAAAAGATATTTTGATTACAAGCAGTCAGCTTGGTATGTCACGCTGGCGCAAAAAAATATTCGTTGTATTATTTCGCTCCGCAGAAACGATTACCAATCAATTAAAACTGCCACCTAACCGTGTTGTGGAGCTGGGTGCACAAGTGAAATTTTAATGGATGCTTCAACCATTTATGATTGTCATGCGTTAATATTACGTGTTAATTGATTCGAAACAAGGACGTCCTATGAAAAATATTTTTTCCATTTTTATCGTTACGCTTGTCATTAACCTCACTGGCTGTGCAACGACCACCAATAGCAGTGTTGCTGGTGTCAGTCGATCACAGTTTTTACTGATGCCTGCTTCAACAGTCGATCAAATGTCTGCGCAAGCATATACAGAAACACTGACTAAAGCCAAAAAAGAATCTACGCTTAATGTAGATAAAGCGATGTATAACCGCGTTAATAGTATTTCACAAAGGCTGATTGCTCAGGTAGGCGTTTTTAGAGAAGATGCGACCAAATGGGACTGGGAAGTCAACGTAGAGAAAAATGATCAGTTGAATGCTTACTGCATGCCAGGCGGAAAAATCATGGTCTTTTCTGGCTTAGTTGAGAAACTGAATGCTACAGATGATGAATTAGCAGCGGTGATTGGTCATGAAATTGCACATGCATTGCGTGAACATGGACGCGAGCGCATGTCTCAAGCCTACGTTCAACAATTTGGTCTTCAAGCGCTAGCTGCGATGGTCGGCGGAACAGCTGGCAGTATGGCAGCACAGGGGGCAGGACTTGGTTCACAACTATTTTTCGCATTACCAAATGGGCGAGAACAAGAGCGTGAATCTGATAGAATCGGCTTAGAATTAGCTGCACGTGCTGGCTTTAACCCCAATGCAGCGGTAACACTTTGGCAAAAAATGAGTGCTAATAGTAATGGCGCACCACCTGAGTTTTTAAGCACCCATCCCGCTAGTGAGAATCGTATTGCTGATCTAAAAGCGCTTGCACCAAAGGTCATGCCCTTATATAAGGCAGCCAAAAAATAACGTAATTGTTGAATAATAATCAAAGCGCGCTCATTTCCTATTGGGCGCGCTTTGATGTTTTTGGGCAGAAGCAAGGTTTAGGTTAAAATAGCGCCTTTGTTACAACACTTAATTATCATATCTGGAAACTCTTATGGACCCACGTCAAAGTATTATTGAAGCGGCTTTCGAAGATCGCGCAAACATTAACCCGGCAAATGCCTCCGCAGAACTTAAATCTACCGTCGAAAGCGTTATGGCAGATTTGGATGCAGGCAAGCTTCGTGTTGCATCTAGAATAGGTGACAGCCAAAAATGGGAAACGCATCAATGGCTAAAGAAAACTGTTTTACTATCATTCCGTTTAGAAGATAACACGTTGCTTGATGATGGTGTGACACGTTATTTTGATAAAGTACCTACTAAATTCGCCAACTATACAGAAGAAGATTTCAAAGCGGGCGGTTTTCGCGTAGTGCCTAACGCTGTTGCTCGCCGCGGCTCATTCATTGGTAAAAATGCAGTCTTGATGCCGTCATATGTCAATATTGGCGCCTACGTTGACGAAGGCACTATGGTTGACACCTGGGCAACAGTTGGCTCTTGTGCACAAATTGGTAAAAACGTGCACTTATCTGGTGGCGTTGGAATTGGTGGTGTATTAGAACCAATTCAAGCTGGTCCAACCATTATTGGTGACAATTGCTTTATTGGTGCTCGATCAGAAGTCGTCGAGGGTGTAGTGGTCGAAGACAATAGCGTAATTTCAATGGGTGTTTATATTGGTCAAAGTACAAAAATCTATGACCGAGAAACTGGAGAAGTGCACTACGGCCGTGTACCAGCTGGTTCTGTTGTTGTATCTGGCAACTTACCATCCAAAGACGGCAGCTATAGCCTCTACTGTGCTGTTATTGTTAAAAAAGTCGATGCAAAAACATTAGGTAAAGTTGGCATTAATGAGTTGTTACGAGGAATTTAACCACTCATTTAGAACGATGAAATAGACGCTTCTTAAGCGTCTATTTTTTTGTCAGATACTCAACAATAGCGTTAATATAGCGGATTAATATCACTATAAAGAGGCAATGTATAGCAACAACGCGCTAAATAAAAGCCATTCAAAAACAATGTATTAACTATTAAGTAGCATCGAATTTATTGAATGGCATATTAATTGCTTTTAATCTCACATGAATAAATATTTATATTGCCATGCTGATTAATTACGACACGCTATTACTTGTTGTCTCAACAATTGCGGCGAGCGCATGCCTGTTCATTGGTTTTGGCCTTTTGGAAAGACTTGCCCGGGCAACTCACAAAGTTAATGGCCCAATACTTGTTTTCTTGTCTATCGCATTAGGTGTTGGGGTACTGGCTAATCATCTTATTTTATTGTTAAGTGCAAATGTTGGTGCGCCAACGCAGCCATCTTGGGCTTTGCTCAATGCCAGTTTATTTGCTATTGGCATAGCAGTTGTTTTTGTATACTTAACCATATTGCCTAACCCTAGCAAGCACAATATTTTGTTGGGCGGATTTATCGGCGGCTTATGTGATCTGGGTCTATTTTATACAAGTCATATTGCAATTGATGGAATCGAAAATGTCCATTTAAACTCAATGACAACCGTGGTTGCAACAATCGTTTCAATGGCTGTCATTACCATGAGCTTGTTATTGTTTCAATGGGTTAAAAACTACGCAGGGTCACATCGTATATTTACAAAAATCTCTGCGGGAGTCATGATTGCTTTAGGCATTTTGTGCATCCACTTTGTATTTAATGCAGCATTTTCTGAATATGCTCAAAGTACCTTCAGTGCCGCAAAAAACATCACACCATCCAATTTTAAAATCACAGCGATTGCGATCGCATTAGGGATGATTTGCTTGATTTTAATTGCGTTTGTCTTTGTCTTACTTTATGAAAAACAAGGTAAGAAGCTATTTAGCTTTAGTCTATTCAGCTCTGAAGTCCCTTTATCAAAGGCAGAGCAGTTCAGCTTGGAGGACAGTCTTACCAAACTGCCAAACCGTCGCGCATTTGACGCACATCTACAATCTGCAAAAAAACGTGCTGTACGTAGTGGACAGTCATTTGCATTAGCCTACATTGATCTAGACTACTTCAAACCGATTAATGATAACTATGGACATCATGTCGGTGACAGTGTGCTCAAAATAACCGCAGAGCGACTTAATCGAGCTGTGCGCGGATGTGACTTTGTCGCGCGGATTGGTGGTGATGAGTTTGTTGCCGTCATTGAAGAAATCGAGAATGAAGAAGATGTCGTTCCTATTGCAGAGCGTATTGTAAACTCAATTAAAGAGGCTTACTTTATCGATCATCTAACGGTAGAGCTATCATGCTCTTTAGGCATTGCCATTTATCCGAAGAATGGCGATGTGGATAAATTGCTTGTCTGTGCTGACGCTGCTATGTACAAAGCCAAAGACCAAGGAAAAAACCAATTTAGGTTTTACGACACAGAGATAGAAAATGCAAATGACCTAATGCTTAATATGCAAAGTGATTTATGCCTAGCCGTTGAGAACAAAGAATTTAGCCTGACCTATTTACCAAAAATTGCATGTAACTCTTTAACTGCTATAGGTGCAGAGGCATTAATTAGATGGCAACACCCTACCAAGGGAGAAATTATGCCTAATGATTTTTTACCGGCTGCAGAGCACTTTGGCCTCATTCAAGACATCAATAGCTGGGTTATTGAGGAATGCTGCGGCATGCTTGCAGAAGCCAAAAAAAATGGGCTGGAGTTGAATGTGTCGATCAACCTATCTAGCCAGCAATTCCAAGATCCAAGCTTAGTCAAAAAAATCACACAAAAACTTGAAGACTATCAACTAAGTCCAAGTAGCATTTCATTTGAAATTAAAGAAACCATTGCCATCAACAACCAAAAACAATTTAAAACATTGTTGGATAAATTTAAATCAGCAGGTATTAGGGTTATTTTAGATGACTTTGGTTTGTTGCCGATGAGTTTGACTTACCTGCTTGACTTAAATATCGATGAAGTCAAAATTGATCGATCCTTCATCTCAACCGTGAACAATGACAAAGGCTCACATGCACTAGTAGATGCTATTTTTAAACTCACTCACGCGCTTGGTTTTGAAGCAACGGCTGAGGGAATTGAAACTGAAGCACAACAAGAAACTATTATTGATTTGGGTTGTGATTATATGCAAGGCTATTTGTTTTCCAAGCCAATAGAGAGAGCGGCTTTGTTTGAACTATATCGCAAGTTACAATTTAAACAATTACAAATTGATTTTAATAAGCCCTTGCCTAGAATTAAAAAACCTTAATCTTTGTTATCCCTAGCCTAGCTGGTAAAATGAGGCTTATTTAATCAATAGTTCAGCCTCATGAAACTTTACGGCATTCCAAATTGCAACACAGTCAAAAAAGCGCGCACCTGGCTAGAAGAACGGCAAATTGACCACATTTTCCACGACTTCAAAAAAGCAGGGGTCAATCAACTTTTATTAGATAACTGGCTATCGCAACAACCATGGGAAAAACTGGTCAACCGTGCTGGTATGACTTGGCGTAAATTAGACGATGATACAAAAAATAATATTGTCGATAGCAACAGTGCTGTTAAGCTTATGCTAGACAAAACCTCAGTAATTAAACGCCCTATTCTGGAAAAAGACGGCAAAATACTCGCAATTGGCTTTCAAGAAGATACGTATAAAGAGCTATTTAAATGACAAAAACACTAGAACTAACGCTAGATTTACTTGCGCGTGAATCTATCACGCCAGAAGATAAAGGCTGTCAGGATTTATTAATCTCTCATTTGGAACCACTCGGCTTTACAATCGAACGGATGCGCTTTGGTGATGTTGATAATTTTTATGCTCGCCGCGGCTCTGATGCGCCAATATTGGTTTTCGCGGGCCATACTGATGTGGTTCCAACAGGGCCCCTTGCGCAGTGGCATACGCCACCCTTTGAGCCTACCATTAAAGACGGTATGCTCTATGCTCGCGGTGCAGCTGATATGAAAACCTCTTTAGCGGCTTTTATAACAAGTATAGAAGAATACATAGCAGAAAATCCCAACCACAAAGGCTCAATAGGTTTGCTAATCACTTCAGACGAAGAAGGAATAGCAATCAATGGCACACTAAAAGTAGTCGAAGCACTGAAAGCACGTGGAGAACGATTTGATTACTGTATTGTTGGAGAACCGACAAGCAACAAAATCGTTGGTGATATGATTAAAAATGGTCGCCGCGGTTCACTCGGTGGCAACTTAATGGTTAAGGGCATACAAGGACATATTGCCTATCCACATTTAGTCAAAAACCCTATCCATTTAGTCGCACCTGCCATAAAAGATATGGTGGAAACTGTTTGGGATGAAGGAAATGACTACTTCCCGCCTACCAGTTGGCAAATTAGCAATATAAACGGTGGCACAGGCGCCACCAATGTTGTCCCTGGTGAAGTGAATATCCTTTTTAACTTTCGTTACTGCCCAGAATACGACGGTCAAGGTAGCACTGAAGTCAACTTAAAATCCCGCGTAATCGACATTCTAGATAAGCATGAACTTGAATATGATATT
>JBFIDU010000099.1:0-6267 GCA_041603755.1 Methylophilaceae bacterium | reverse complement strand
TCGTGGCTCTCGCGTAATGCTTCATATATATTCATATATTCCTTTCTTGGTATTGATGCTTTAATTTGTTGTTTTACAAGTTAAGGAAATTGTAAAAGAGATGGGTATATTTATTGAGAGGTAAAAGTCTGATATGACTGTAAGAAAACACCTACGATATCAGTCTGTACAGTGTAAAACGTTTGAAATGCCTGATGGCATCACGAGATAGAGCGCTCAACTGTAATTAACAGTTGATTGTTTGGGATGAGTGGAGGGTTATTGCAATGCTAGAGATTCTATTTTTTCGATTGCTAAATCAAACTCCATTGATTTATCAAAAAAATAGTCGATGCCAAGACTTTTGGCAAAATCTCTGTAATATTTGAATGCATTATTTGTCAACATGATAAATACTGGAGGCTTGTAGGCATAGTCTTCTGACAAGGTGTGTTTGACTACTTCAAAACCATTGCCTTGCGTCAGCTCAATATCCACTATCATCATGTCATATTGTTTGTTATCTAAAAGCGAAATAGCTTCTTGCGCAGATACAGCGAAATCGTCAATTGAAATTTCTTCAGCAGCCAACATATTGTTGATGCCTTCCCTAAGAATTGGTGAATCTTCTACTAATAAAATCTTTTTTTTCATGTAACACTAATCATTTTAATTTATCCTAACAATCTAGATGAAAAATATCATTTTGTCTGTAGGGCTTTGTCCTACAACAATCCTATTATGTTATTAAGCCATATTTGATGGCGTAGTAAGTTAAGTCAGCGTTAGAACTAAGATTCATTTTCTCGAGTATTCTTGAACGATAAGTACTCACGGTTTTGATACTAATGTGTAGTTCATTTGCGATCTCTGTTGGACTTTGTCCGCTTGCAAGTTTGAAAAATACCTGAAACTCTCGGTCAGAGAGCATTTCATGTAATTGCTTATCTGAGGGATGACTTAACTCATTCGACAATAACTCCGCTAATTCTGCAGAGATATACTTTTTACCATTGGCAATAGTTTTAATTGCCTTAATAATTTCATCTGAATCAGTGTCTTTTGATAAGTAGCCTTTGCATCCAGCACGCATGAGATTAAGTGCATATTGCTCCTCCGCATAACCACTTAATACCAATACCGCTAAGTCTGGAGCAATATGCTTTAGATCATGCAGAGTATCCACACCATTCTTATCTGGCATTGAGATATCAAGTACAACAATGTCGTACTGATTTTGTCTTATTAATTGAAGCGCCTCTGTACCAGAAGATGCTTCACCGGCAACAATCAATCCAGATTCCATTTCAATCAGATTTTTTAAACCATCACGTACAATCTTATGGTCATCTACCAGAAGAATCTTTTTCATTTTTGTTCCAATTCGATATTAATAAATGGTTTGTGCCGCTTGATAAAACTGTCTATTGGTTCTCTTGTGATGCTAATTTATTGGTGAATAAGCGCCAGTCATGGGCTATTAAATCATTGGTATTGCTCATAAAGTAATGATTTTTCCATTTATATCTAATCGTTGCATAAATAGCAACACTTACAGACAAAAGCCCCAATATTACTGCTGATAAGATTAAGGCTCTGCTTGGGCTCTCCCAAGCAATAGCAAAAATCCATAATAAACCGATGACCCCTGCTAATACTAACGCAGTAAATACAAAAAAATAGGCTAGGACGGTATTCAACATGCGTTGCAAGTCTTGTAAAAAGTCATCTCTAACAAACTCAGCTCTACTCTCTGCATAGTCAGTCATACTGGTTTTGATGCCTGCTAGACCTTCCTTTGCACCTGATAGTTGTTTATTAATGAAATATACAATCAATAATTTAATTATTGTTCTAAGCATGTTGAATCCTTCCTTTTATTATTTTTACTATTTTCTTTTCGATGCAATTAGATAGCCTAATGCTGCACCAACTCCTGCTGCGACTGCAACCGAACCAAGAGGATTATTTCTAACAGTTTTAATCGTCTTTTTCTTGCCTGTTTTTATTGTGGCAGAAACATCGTTGCCTACAGCATCTTTAAATGTTTTAGCTTTATCATATACATCTGATTTAATAGCATTGATTTTGGCTGGCTCGGTGTATGTAGAAACCAAGTGCTGAATTTGTTCTACCAAGCTAACAGCTTTGTCTTTCGTTTTTTCTGTTGTCTCTACAAGGTCGTCAGCAACATCATCAGTCGACGATTTTACGCTATTAGATAATGTCTTAATATTGTTTTTAGCTTCTTTTGATAAGTCTTCAGACTTTTTCTCAATTGTATTTTTGTTTAATGTTGTCATGTGTTTCTCCTATCGTTAATTAATATTTAAATGTTTATCTTGAGGTTAAAAATGAAATGATGGTAAGTACCAGGAATACAAAGAATAAAATTTTTGCAATGCTTGCTGCGCCAGCGGCAATACCACCAAAACCAAGTACTGCGGAAATAATTGCTATAACAAAAAATGCTAGTGTGTAATGAAGCATAGTAATCTCCTTTAAGTTAAAATAAGTTAGCTTGTTGTTTATCAAGTTAATGCTATCTTACGCATGCAATACAAACTTGATTAGAAGGCTTTGACTGATAGTCTTGTAAGAAACCGCCTACATGTAGATGTGCCAACCATAAA
Organism: Methylophilaceae bacterium; assembly: GCA_041603755.1. Lineage (GTDB taxonomy): Bacteria > Pseudomonadota > Gammaproteobacteria > Burkholderiales > Methylophilaceae. The sequence continues at coordinate 3,655 of JBFIDU010000099.1, read as the reverse complement.
ACCCAAAAATGAAATACTGGTTTTGGTAATGTTTTGACAAATTAAATGCCCGATACACAAAAGGTGCATGGGTGAACGATAACTTTTATGATGGATAAAATATGCATTATTTAATTACCAGAGTTGGAAACTTGTTCCAGGTAATCGGCAAGCGTAATCTAGCTTTATTTTCACTAGCACTATTAGTAGCGCTAGCGACTATTGTTTTTAACGATAGGTGGCTTATTGAGGCAAGAAAAGATAGCGACTGGCTCAATGATCTAAATAACAGCATATTAGAAATAGCCAATCTGGAAACCAATTTACTCAAGGCAGAAAGCGCCCAGCGTGGTTATCTATTATCAAAATCGAAAGATTATTTACGGCCCTATGACGCAGCAATTGCTAGCGCAAAAATCAATATTGAAAACGTCAGAACTGATTTCACACAAGAGGATAAAGCAGAAGTATATATAGAAGAAAATGACTTGCTAAGAAAACTATCAGATAGCTTTACAAAAAAAGTTTCAGAAATGGATTTGACGATACAACTTGCCAATGAGGGTGAATTAAAAGAAGCGCAAACAGTGTTTGACCTAGATAGTGGTTTGATAGAAATGGGCAACTTTAATCTCTATTCGACTACATTACGAGACCTGCTCAATAAGAAAGCAACAGAGACTTACAATGCGCGTAATGTTAAAAGAACCATCGCTCGCGTCTCAACCATACTTAGCCCGCTTATCTTGCTCGTGATTATGATGTTGATTGTTAGACAGCTTATTAATGAACTGGCGACCAAGGCTGAACTACAGCAGCAACTATCATCTGAAGTCAATAAACACAAAGAAAACTTTGCAGAGCAGGGTAAACTATTACAGAGTTTAGCTTTTGACTATCAATCAGATGTTGAAAGGGAGAAGTATAAACTTGCCAGAGAGATTCATGATGAACTAGGTTCTATACTGACAGCAACCAAAATGGACATTAGTTGGGTAATAAAATCTCTAAAAAAAACACAGCCTGAAATTTCTGAAAAACTTAAAAAAACCAATCAATATATTGATCAAGGAATTAATTTCAAAAGACAGATTGTGCAAGATTTGCACCCATCTATGATTGAATCATTTGGATTTTGGTCTGCGCTAAAAACGTTAATAGAAGATGCAACAGAGCGAGGAAAGTGGAATTTAAAATTAAGTTTGCCAGATGAATCGCTAAAATTAAACGAAACCATCTCATTAGTCACTTATCGGATTTTACAAGAAACACTGAATAATGCGATTAAATATGCAAAAGCAGATGAGTTATCAATCTACATTATTCATGATGAAAAGAATCTGAAAATTGAAATTCAAGATAATGGCATTGGCGTAGACCTAGATGCATTAAATAACGAAACGCATGGATTAAGCGGTATGCGTAATCGTGTCCTAGCATTGGGTGGTCATATGGATTTAGTGAGTACCTTAGGAAAGGGATTGTTGACACTTGTTATATTGCCACTAGATATTAAAACCCCAACGTAGTCCTAATCTGACAGCATAATCAGAACTTCATCGACTTACGCATAGATGTCAACTCCCTAATATTGAGCCTAACAAAGTAAATGATATTTTTTACTTTGATACATAGACTACATATTAGGAGAACACAAATGCAATTCACAAAATTTAATCAACCAATTATGCTTTTAGCGGTAATCGCAGGTACATCAATGAATGCAGTAGCATTTAATGTTGAGGAGGTTGAAGCAAATCAATCATCCTATGCGCAAGCATTTAAAACAGCAGACGTTAACCATGACGAGCGGATAACCTGGCAAGAAATCTCGCAGCAGGAATCAATTAAGCAAGATGCATTTGTTGCTGCCGATAAGAATGGGGATAAAGTTTTAAATAAAAATGAATATGCAGAAATGAAGGCTGAAGTCGGTAAAGAGAAAGTAGAGCAGGTTGCTACTGATAGTGCAATTACGGCTAAAGCTAAAGCGGCGCTATTAGCAGAAAAAAACCTAAAATCACTTAATATTAGTGTTGAAACCTATAAAGGAGAAGTCATTTTAAGTGGTTTTGTTAGTAGTAAAGAAATGAAGGAAAAGGCTGAATACTTAGTCTCAAATGTTGAGGGCGTTAAATCAGTCAAAAATGCTTTAGTGATTAAAAGCTAATTTAAACAGCATATTAATCTAATTTGCAAACCCCACATTTTTAATATATGTGGGGTTTTTTAATTCTGACAGCAACCATCAATTAGTTCACAGGCTCCCATGAGCCCTCGCTGACTAGGCATGCTTTTTCATGCATAGACTTGTTTTTATCGTTGCCACTAATATAGAGCATATATTCTCTACATTTTTTATTGTCCTTCACAAAGCCAGATAGTGGGGTTACTCGATAACTCACTTTTGTATTAGGGTTTGTCCATTGAACTGTTTGTCTATCATGCGCTAGCTCTAATGCGTGACCAATACATGCTCGGTCGTTATCTTCTATCGCTTTACCTATCTGATTGCCAATTACTGCACCAATAACACCCCCGATAATAACCGCAACAACTCGATCTTCTGGTTTACTTACCCTTGAACCCACAACGCCACCTAATACACCGCCAACAACTGTACCCATGGCTTGCCAATTACATTCGCCACTGATAATCCCATAATCTTCACCCCATCTTCTACCAGAGTAGCCTGTGTAATATGGGTCATGTTTTTTTCGCCAGCCATGTGCTGGTGCCCAAGGAGGAGGTGCTGAATAGGCGCTTGGCGAAACTGGAAAAGTAAAAGCAAATAATATGGTGATTACTAGCAGTTTTGTGCGACTTGCCATAATACTGAACCTTTCTTTGCGATGAAATGAATACATTTATTGTATGCCTATTTTTATCTGAATAAATTTTTTTGCAATTATTTAATTATAAATATTACTGACCAAATAAGCCTCGACGCGCATTGGCAGGACTTTTGCGAGCTTCTTCTATTTCTGGCTTAAGTTGGTTTGCTTCTGTAATGAACTCATCAATTGGCATATCGCTACTGATACGAAGTGCAGGCGGCAGTAAATAAGTCATATAAAGCGAGTCAGCTAAGATGCCACTACGTTGATAGTTACTGATAAAAATCGAACCAATACCGAGAGTAGCAATAATAATGCTTGCATGCATAAAGCTTTTGAAACGCTGACTATTAATCATCATCAGGTGGAAAAACACCATCCCAGCAAAAATAACGACTTCCATTAAAGTACCGTAACGGGTTAAAAATGGTAGTGAAAACGCATAGGCGAGCGTGATGCTTGATATATTCCAAAAATCAATCAGGATAATGGCACACCCAACAATAAAAATATGTCGACCAAACCGCGTGTTACCACCGCTAATCATACGGGTAGCAAAAGCCCAACCACCACACCATAGTAAGATTAGAAATAAAATCAACGAAATAACAGCCATTGCGCTAATGAAGGAAAAGCTTTCCGATGCGTTAAGCCAATTGGAACCTAATACAGAGAAAAAAACCAAAATGAGACCAGCTATCGCAGGTGGCCAACCCTCCCAGCGATGTGCTGCCTTATCAAGTAATGCATGTGCTACTTGAGAGCCAGCATGTCGTACACGTAAATTAGTATGTCCTAAGCGGACAACGTGATTGTCTAGTGTGATGTGCGACTGTTTT
>JBFIDU010000098.1:0-6272 GCA_041603755.1 Methylophilaceae bacterium | reverse complement strand
GAAAGCACCATTGGCACTTCACCGATGTAATCTTCCTCCTCGATATCCACTTCTTCAAACCCATATGCGCCAACCCATTGCGAGCTAGTAACCATTAATAATGGCAGTAATAGTCGAATTAGCTTCATATGGTTAATGTAACAATCATTTTGACAGTGCTTTTAGTGCTTTTTTAATGCCATCAGAAACTGAGATATCTGCCTCCAAGCCTTTCACCGATACCAGCGCTTCTCGTTCGTTGTATCCAAGTGCGATTAATGCATTTAGAACATCCTGCGCAGCTGATTTTGTAGCGCCTACTGCAGCACCTAATCCTGCGACCACATCAAATTTATCTTTTAGCTCCAGCAGCAGGCGTTCTGCTGTTTTTTTACCAACACCTGGGATACGGGTGAGCAAGGTCACATCTTGACTACTAATTGCTGCAATCAGGTCATCTATTGAAACCCCACTTAAAATAGAAAGTGCAGACTTAGCACCTATACCATTCACTTTCAGCAATTGCCGAAATGTATCTTTCTCCTGCTTTGTGCCAAAGCCATAAAGTAGCTGTGCATCTTCTCGAACAACCATATGCGTGAGCAGTGTCACTTTTGTACCAAGCTCTGGTAAATGATAAAAAGTACTCATTGGCACTTCAACCTCATAGCCTACCCCTGCACAATCAAGCACAATAAGCGGCGGCGTTTTTTCAATCAATAGTCCGTTTAAGCGAGCAATCATATTTTTCCTAATTTATACGCTAGCCAATGAGGCGGCCATTTTTAACACGAAACCCTTTTGTAGCGAGTTTGCCAAGGCCCTGCCCACCATGAATGTGGCAGATTGCGCATGCTAAGGCATCCGCTGAATCCGGGCCAGGTGTTGCAGGCAACAATAGCAAACGCTTAACCATTTCCTGTACCTGCTCTTTTTTGGCATGTCCATTACCAACGACTGATTGTTTTACCTGCAATGCCGTATATTCAGCTACTTCAAGCTGCCGTATCACTGCTGCGCATATTGCAGCACCACGTGCCTGACCAAGCAAAAGTGTAGACTGTGGGTTAACATTAACAAACACTTTTTCTATGGCAACCTGCGTAGGATGGTAAGTATCAATGACTTCAAACAAGCCATCCAAAATAATCTTTAATCTTGCAGGAAGCGCCTCTCTATCTGCCTCTTTTCCGCTCGCTGTTTTAATTGTTCCACTAGCAATATATTCAACTTTCTCACCCACCTTCTCTATGACGCCAAAGCCCGTCAGTCGCAAGCCGGGATCAATGCCCAATACCCTAATATTGCTCATCAATTTAGAGCCTTAGCAATATTTAATTGCATACAACAAGCTTTAATCTTCTTCAATTACAGCAGAGGTATATACATCTTGCACATCATCAAGGTCTTCAAGTGCATCAAGAATCTTTTGCATTTTTACCCCTTCTTCGCCTGCTAACACAACCTCATTTTGCGGCTTCATCGTTACCTCAGCAACAGCTGCATGATGCCCAGCAGATTCTAACGCTTCTTTCACCATCATAAAATCAGCTGGCGATGTAATTACTTCTATACTTCCATCATCATTTGTCAGAATATCTTCCGCTCCTGCCTCCAACGCAACTTCCATAATTGCGTCCTCATCAGCACCTGGTTCGAAAATTAGCTGTCCACAATGATCAAACATGAAAGCAACTGAGCCATCTGTCCCTAAATTACCACCATTTTTACTCAGTGCATGACGCACATCAGCGACTGCGCGCTGCTTATTATCTGTCATGCAGTCAATAATAATTGCTGCGCCATTAATACCGTAGCCCTCATAGCGAATCTCTTCATAACTGACACCTTCAAGCTCACCTGTCCCTTTTTTAATTGCGCGTGTAATGTTATCCGCAGGCATGTTTTCATCTTTTGCCGCCGCAATCGCAGCACGTAACCTCGGGTTCATCGCTGGATCGCCTCCACCCAGTCTTGCAGCAACAGTAATCTCTTTAATTAATTTGGTAAAAATCTTACCGCGCTTAGCATCTTGCCTTCCTTTGCGGTGTTGTATGTTTGCCCATTTACTATGTCCTGCCATGATCCTTTACCTTAAACAATCTTTTACAAAAACAGAATTCTATCATGTTGCTTAAAACTACTTAGCATAGAAGTATTATGTGAGTGAAAAATGCCTCAATCAGGCAAATCTATTGGTCTATAAGATATTTGCAGACTTGCTATAAAGGTGTATATTTTTACTTCATGCAAGGGGAGAAGAATCATGAAAACATTAAAACAAATATTAGAAGAAAAACAAATACAAGAAATAATCAGCATCTCACCAGAAAAAATGGTATTCGAGGCGCTTGTGATCATGGCAGAAAAGCATATTGGTGCATTGGCTGTCATTGAGAATGGCAAACTGGTTGGTATTTTCTCTGAACGAGACTATGCGCGAGAGGTTGCATTAAAAGAAAAGAAATCAAAAACAACACCAATTAGCGAAGTCATGACTTCTAAACTCATTTATGGTCAAGCAAACGATTTAGTGGATAGCGCAATGAATACCATGTCCAATAAGCGCATACGACACTTACCTGTGATGGATGGCAATGACATGATTGGCATGCTATCAATCGGAGATTTAGTAAAAGCGACGATTGAGTATCAAGAAGAGCTTATTAATCAATTAGAGAGTTACATACGTAGTTAAACAGTTACGACATTAGATTTAGGCCAAAAATCATGAGGCTGTCTTCATGATTTAAATGAAGCTTTAATCATGAATGTTATCTGTTGGGCTTACCCTGTATTTTGCATAATATCAACACGGTCAAGCAACACATACCGTGTTTTATTAATCTAAAATTAAGGAGAATGATTATGTGGACTACACCAGCAGCAACTGAAATGCGTTTTGGTTTTGAAGTAACCATGTACGTAATGAACAAATAAGCACAAGCTTATTTTCATTAAGGGCGCTTTTAGCGCCCTTTTAATTTTGCAGCCTACTATTTATAAATACTTAGCTACCATTACATTTTGTAGATTAGCCGCTTTTATTAACAAAAAGGCCTCATATGAGGCCTTTGTAACTGTCTTATTGACTACCCTTTTACTTCAACTGTTTCTGTGAACGTTTTACCTTCATTATCAGTTGCTACCAACTCAAATTGACCAGGCGCATCTGGTACAAAATCAAATTTAAAATAAGGATCTTCCGCAGTGCCTACATTCACGTCTACTGTCATTACTGGCTTACCGTTATAAGTAAAACTCGCTTTATTAATATAAAACGCTGGTAAAAAGCCTTGTGATTCCAAATCACGTTGCAAACCAGTTCGCATGACATGCTTGATATTCACTTTAGCAGTTGTCGATGTTCCAAACTTCTCTGGTGCGGATACTTTCATCCTAATCTTACCTGCTGCTGCTCTAACCGCTGCTTCGTCATTGGAAACAATACCACCACAGCCACCTGCTGCTCGTATCGGACGAGAGGCTAAATATAACTTACCATTGGCATCCTCACCAACTAATCGAACAAATGCATCAGTTTCAAAGCGAATTCGGGTTGATAAGTTAAAGTCACCAAGTGCATCAGTTAAGTGATATGTTGCTGTCAATGGAATAGGGTTAGCATCAACAAAAGAGTAAAGCTTAACAATTTTTACGCCTGCGGCTTTTGCAGCTGCAGAATCAATGGAATAAGTCACAGGAACCTGCGCGCCACTTTCAGCACGTTTTGGGGCCTCAATTTTGATGAAATCAACTTCTTGCATTGGCCTTTTTTCAAAAAATGCTTCCTTCATCACAGGCCATAATTTTGGGTCAGCCTCAGCAAATACAGACACACTTATCGTCAACAGCATTGCTGACAATATCCAAAAAACAATTAATTTATTACTTACCTTCATCACTCACCCCTCTAAAAAAATCGTCTTTTTTATGTACTAATCATATTAACGATTCATTAAACTTTTGGACTACTAGCGCCTATTTTAGTTTGATTGCCAGAAAAATCTGTGACCAGCATCACACTAGTATTTAGTCGGAAAATCAACAAACTACTTACAGTTACGCTATTTTGCTTGGGTCGCCAGAAGGGCGCATTACGTAATTTGGATCAGCAAATTCTTCAAAATTAAGCTCAACGCCATTACCAGCGGGGTCTTTTAAATTAATCTGCTTCATGCCATTTGCCAAAGTTCTAGTGGTGTAAGCAATATCATGCGCTTTAAGATTCGCTTCCATTGCTGGCATATCAGTACAGGTGAACGACACATGATCAAACGGTCCATGTACATGTAATTCTGGTGGCTCAGGTGTTTTATATTCAGCCAAATGGACGACATCATTATCACCAATATAAAGCCAATAACCATACGTGGTACTAGCCACACGCTTACCGACTGTGAGGCCTAATATATCGCAGTAAAAATCACGTAACAAGTGCATGGTGTCACGGTCTGTTCTAAAGTTCACATGATTAATTTCAGTCAATGGCATCGTATTTACTTTTCTATGATTCTTAAAAGTACATTGTAGCTTATGGCTTATTCACCTTCAAATGCACAGAGCGAATAACACCCTAAGCCGAGTTGTTTGAGACGGTTTATGCCTCCCAAATCAGGCAAATCAATCACAAAAGCGCACTCTACAACGTTTCCACCTAATTCCTGAATTAACGCTGCAGCAGCTTCTGCGGTGCCGCCAGTTGCAATTAAATCATCAATTAACAGTACTCTTTCACCAATGCTAATCGCATCCGCATGAATCTCTACCCTATCAGAACCGTATTCCAATACATAATCATGCCCCATGGTCTCTGCTGGCAACTTGCCTGCTTTGCGAATTGGCACAAAACCAACCCCTAGCTTATAAGCAAGCGCCGCGGCCAGAATAAATCCACGTGCTTCAATGGCAACAATTTTATCTATGTGTTGATCTTTATAGCGTTCATAGAAATCATCAATCACCTGCTGAAAACCCTTAGCATCTGCAAGCAATGTGGTGATATCGCGGAACATAATGCCCTGTTTTGGGTAGTGAGGGATAGTGCGGATAAGGGATTTTATGTACATCGAATATATTAAATCTTAAATCGACCCATCAAAAAAGAAATGCAAATCGCGCCGCGCGGATTAGGCGCAAGCGCGAAGGCAGTACGATAAGTACGACAAGCGCTTGCAACAACATCCGAGCAAGCGAGTTGCATTTTACCCCGCAGGATTTTGTTGACGGACGCGAATGTGAAGCTCCCGCAACTGCTTCTCATCAACCGCACTCGGCGCATGCGTCATTAAACATTGCGCTTTTTGTGTTTTTGGGAAAGCAATGACATCACGAATAGACTCTGCTCCTGCCATTAATGTTACCAAGCGGTCTAAGCCAAAAGCCAAACCACCATGCGGTGGCGCACCATACTGTAAAGCTTCGAGCAGGAAGCCAAACTTTTCTTGTGCTTCTTCATCAGAGATATTTAGTGCTTTAAATACTTTGGCTTGCACAGCTTGCTTGTGAATACGCACTGAACCACCGCCCACTTCCCAGCCATTCAATACCATATCATAAGCTTTTGATAAACAAGCACCTGGGTTACTTTCCAGCAATTCTTCGTGTCCATCTTTAGGGCTAGTAAATGGGTGATGTAATGCATTCCAGCGACCGCCCTCTTCGTCACGTTCAAACATTGGGAAATCGACCACCCACAATGGCGCCCATGCACGACCATCCACATGGCCTTTATCATGACCTATTTTCTGACGTAATGCCCCTAGCGCTTCATTCACAATTTTTGTGGTATCTGCACCAAAGAATACAATATCGCCATTCTGCGCACCTGTGCGCTCGATAATTGCTTTAAGCGCAGCCTCATGAATGTTTTTGACGATTGGACTCTGCAAACCTTCTTCGTTTAATTTGCTTACATCGTTAACTTTAATGTAAGCCAAGCCTTTGGCACCGTAGATTTTTACAAATTCAGTGTAGGTATCAATTTCCTTACGGCTGATTTCAGCACCATTAGGCACACGAATCGCAGCAACACGGCCGTTATCGTTATTGGCTGGACCTGAAAACACTTTAAAATCCACATCCTTCATGACATCTGAAAGCTCGGTGATTTCTAGCGTTACGCGCATATCAGGTTTGTCAGAACCGTATCTACTCATTGCTTCTGCATAAGGCATGCGTGGAAATTGTGCTGGCAAGTCTACATTTTGGACTTTTTTCAACATCTGGCGAATCATCTCTTCGACAATGTTCATAATGTCGTTTTCTTCTAGAAATGAAGTCTCTAAATCAAT
>JBFIDU010000097.1:0-6285 GCA_041603755.1 Methylophilaceae bacterium | reverse complement strand
GGATTAATACCCCACCAATTAACAAGTCCGTCTCTGGGAGCATGTCACAAATATTCTCATGGGTTGAATAAGCTGTTGTTACCGCGTGACCAAAATCATTATCAATTTGCGTCAGCCTTGTTAACGACACATCCATAATGGTGACTTTTGCGCCTAGACCGATTGCCATGCGTGCAGCATTAGTGCCAACGATACCACCACCTAAAATGAGTACTTTGCCAGCAGCAACGCCTGGAACACCAGCAAGCAAAATACCTGCACCGCCTTGTGCTTTTTCTAAACAATGTGCGCCAGCTTGTGCAGCCATTCTGCCAGCCACCTCTGACATTGGTTTTAATAACGGCAATCCACCAAAGGGATCGGTGACTGTTTCGTAGGCAATGGCAATACAGTTGGATTTAAGTAGTAAATTTGCCTGTTGTGGGTCTGGTGCTAGATGAAGGTAAGTAAACAGAATTTGGCCAGCACGTAACATATGACACTCTGCTGACTGTGGCTCTTTCACTTTGACAATCATATCTGCTTGCGCAAAGACATCTCCAGCATTTTCGACAATACTCGCACCAGCTTGCAGATATGCTTGATTATCAAACCCAGCGCCTAGCCCCGCATTGTTTTCAATAATGACTTGGTGCCCGTGACGAATCAGGATGGATGCGCCGTTTGGCGTAAGACCTACGCGATACTCATGGTTTTTTATTTCTTTTGGTATACCGATCAACATAGCGCGATTTGCTTGAAAACTAAGACCATATGCTTACTATCCTATGCCTAATTTAAGCAATTTGGAATAGCAATTTGTATTGTTTTTGTGCTGAGACTACTTTTCGCAATAGTAAAGAGAGCGCTTTAATGTTGTTTAATCGCCAACACTGCTTGGTTACGTAATGTTCGCAGTAGGCCTAACTCTTTTGAAGTTTCATCAAAGCCATGTGTGCTTTTACTATCCGCATAAAAACAACCAACTGCATTATTTTTGATCATAATTGGTAATAATAAAAAGCTCTTGGCGCTAGATACTTCTTTGTACCATTTGGGTATTTTGGATGCGACTGTTTCAGTCGTTGTGTCCGCTATGACAATGTCAGCGCCTTTATCAACAGAGAGATGAAAAACATCAGCAGTGTAATCCAGCGGGAATTGAAAAAGCGCTAATGATTGGTCAATATTGGCACCATAGCCTGAGCGTGCGCGCATTGTATGGGTTTTATTATCGCGAATAAACAATAGAACACGATGGCACTGCAAGCCACGATACATAGTCTCCAATATCATTTGTAATACATCATTGAGATTAAATTCAGCAATCAACGTGTTAATCACATCATGAATCCCTGCCTCTAGAATTGCCTCACCACTCTCTTTATTTTTAGTAGGAGACTCACCTTGCATCAATGCAGTCTCATCTGATAGCGTTGATTGCTCCGTTTTTGTAGGATCCGATGGTTTATCAACTTTTGATAATGACCCATTGGTATAGTCCGTGACACGTTGTAACCAAGGAGAACTTTTTGCTGCCAGCTTAACAATATTACCGCGAGCAGACACTTCTTTTAGGCTTTGCTCTAGTACCTTTTGAAATGATGCAACATCAATAGGCAATGCTTTTTTATATTTAGCTACCAATGCTTGTATTGATTTATGCTTATCGTGCTTGTTTTCATTGGCAGCAATTGCTGACAGTTCATTTGCCAAGTTAACCGTTAGTCTAAGCTGGCTAAATTCGTTTGATGGTGGTTTAATTTTGTCATCAGGTAAGCCTTGCATACCTTGCAATATTTGTTGCGGTAGTTTCCAAATTTTAGCAACCTCTACTCCCAAGTTGTCATAAGACACACCAAGGACGCGACGAGAGGCTTCATTTTCAGAGATGCCTTCCGCAATCAACTGATTAACATGCTGAGATTCTTCGTAAAAATAAAAAATGGAAAGTAAGTGCCCCAAGTGATGGAAAATGCCGCAAATCATGGCCTCTTCATAATTGCCAATTTGTTGATTAATCGTCAGCTGGCGGGAAGTAAGGCCAACAAAATAGGCAGCAATAACTTTATCGGATATTTGTTCTGATTGTGATTTGTTCTCTAGAAAGTCTAATAAAATCAGTGCTGTAGCAATATTGCGGACTACATCAAAGCCAAGAATAACAACTGCCTTGGAGATCGTACTAATCTTGCCACCGAACTGACCATAAGAAACCGTATTCACCACCTTAAGCAGGTTGTTCGTCAGTGAAAAATCTTCCAGTATGATGCTGCTAAGAGCCTGTATAGAAGAGGTTTCCGAGCTTACTACTTCATTGATTTCACTGATCGTGTTGGATAAGGCAGGAAAGTCATCATGACTTTGTATCAGTCTGATGCGCGCTTCTAAATCTAATGGTTTCGATTTGTATTCATTGGTCATTCATAGATTATGAATGATAGTGATTAAGATACATCCAGCAATCAAAGGTAAAAATAGCCCTTAACTATTGATTTGATATTTGTTAATAAACACAATCATATCCAAACTAAATGCTTTTTACTGGGATTTGCGATTAATTTTTGTTAGTGAAAACAATAAACAACATTTGAGCTATTTTAATTATTATCAGTAATATATTTTATCTTCGCAATACAGCTATTAGAATTGCCTGCACAGAACCAACAATCAACTTCCAATTATTTACAAGGATTCATAATCATACAATTAAACATAAAAAGACTCTTCTATTTAATGGCTTTATCTCTACCATTTGTTATAGAGTACGTTATGAGCAAGATGAATTGTCTTTTATGGCAGGATGCCAATGAATAATCATAAAAAATTAATAAATCTATTTTTCATCATTTACTTATCAACTTTATGCGCTCAGAATGTTTTTGCAAAAGAGTACATTAAATATGAAAAACGTAAGAGTAATCAGATAGCTAATGACCAATTGAGCCTGCGCGAACGCGAATGGCTTAAAAATCATGATCCAATAAAAGTGGCTGTAAAAGGAGGCTGGATGCCAATTGAATTTCAATTGGAAAATCAGTTGCATCGAGGCTATACCATTGACTATTTAGAGAAAATTGCCAAGCACTATCAAATTAATTTTGAGATAATTGATTTTACTGACGACTCTAGCATATCGCAAGCTGACATTATCTCTAGCACAAGTGGAGAGAAGCTAGAAGATAATAACTTTAAGCTACTCAGCACACCATTTCTCAAGTTACCCTATGCAATTTACATAAATAAAAACACCCACAAAGTAGAAGATTATAATTCTTTAGAAAATATAAAATCATCTAAAGTTGCTATATACAAAAAAAGTGGATTGAGGAAAAAACTTAGAGATAGTAATCCAACACTGAATCTTCTTTCTGTAGATATTGCTGATGAAGCATTTGATAATCTTAAATTTGGTTCGGTTGATGCTTATATCGGAAATCAGTTTGTTGTAGATTATCATATTGAGGTGCATCGTCTGAACTTTGTCGCCAAGTCTGGAATAACACCTTTTACTACAGAAATATCTATGGCAGTTAAAAAAAGCGAACCCGAATTAATATCAATTATGGAAAAAGGAACTATTCTTTTAGGACAGAATAATTCTGATTTGATGGGTCGTTGGACCAATCAAAAGAGTGATGTAGCACCCATATTGAAAAGCATAGCAGGCTTTATATTATTAGTGTTTGCTATTCTCTCCATTCGTTTTTATCAACTAAAAAGAAAAGCATTGAGAGAGCGCTATGAATACAATGAAACTATCTGGAGACAAGCAAATTTTGATTATTTAACCAATCTGCCTAATCGCCATCAATTTCAAAATACTCTCAAACAGGCAATCAATGAAGCAGAAATACAGCATTCGAGGGTTGGTTTGATTTTCGTTGATCTAGATGACTTTAAACATATCAATGATACTTCAGGCCATTCGGTAGGTGATGAATTGCTTAAGAATTGTGCAATTAGACTTACTGAATGTATAGCTGAGTCTGGCCATATCTCTAGGTTAGGCGGTGATGAGTTTATGATCATTCTAAAGAATTTTGAAAACAACCAAATAATCGATTCGACCTGTAAAAAAATATTAGCCGCTCTTCAACTGCCATTTGAAATTAATAATGAGGTCCATTACATATCAGGGAGTATTGGTGTGACGCTCTATCCAGATGATAGTAAAGAGCCTGAAGAGTTAGTTCGTTATGCAGATCAAGCGATGTATGAAAGCAAAAAGCTTGGAAAAAATCGCTATCAATTTTTTAATGACACAATGCAGATAGCAATAACTAATAGAAGCCTAATGCTAAACGATATGAGGTTTGCTTTAAAAGAAAACCAATTTGAGCTCTATTATCAACCAATCGTACGGATGAGTGATTCATCAATTTTAAAAGCAGAAGCATTGGTTCGATGGAATCATCCACAGAAGGGTATTGTAAGCCCAGTAGAATTTATATCCCTTGCTGAAGAATCTGGGATGATAATTGAACTCAGCAATTGGATTTTTGATCAAGCAACGGACGATCTAAAATTAATTGCTGACATAATGCCAGAATTTCAATTGAGTATTAATGTGTCGCCATTTCAGTTTAGCAAACCAGAGTCTCTACTCAACTATATTACTTTGATTAACAAAAAAAACATCCCTGCTGAACAGATTTGTCTGGAAATTACTGAAGGCCTACTATTAGAACCTACGACTAGCGTAGTTGATACTTTAAAATCACTTAGTGAATATGGTATTAATTTTTCTATTGATGATTTTGGTACTGGTTACTCAGCTCTTGGGTATTTACAAAACTTTAAGATCAATTTCATTAAGATTGATAAATCATTTACTCAAAATTTAGAGATAAATCATTTTGATGAGGCTTTATGTGGATTTATTATTCAATTGGCAAATAAGCTAGAAATCGAACTTATCGCTGAAGGTGTCGAAACACTGCAACAAGAGAGCGTACTAAGTAGAATGAGTTGCGAGTATGCGCAGGGGTATTTATACGGTAAGCCAATGCCTCTTCGTCAATTTATAGAGTATCTGGAATGCACAAAAGAGAAATAGGCCATCATTAACAGTTTTTATTTGTAATATTTTTTAAAATTGATAACAGGAATAGGGCTAGCCTAAGCTAACACCTTGTTTTGTATGGTATGTCCGGAGAGATTAGAACTTCTTAAACCCTAGTTCGTAGTAAGTTGCCAGGGCTAGTTGAAGTTAAACTATACGGATACTTTGTATTCATTAGTAATTTAGATTGTCAGGTTATTATGAATATTGTTACAATAATCAAATGATCAGAAAATCAAATTCAACTAGAGGTGGCAAACGTCCCAATGCAGGTCGTAAAGCGGGTACAGGCAAGTTCGGCGAGCCTAGTGCAGTAGTCCGCGTGCCTGCTAGTCAAAAGGAAGTTATCGTTGATTTTCTTGAGCACTATCAAGCCAAAAAAGATACTACCAATATTGGCGAGTTTAAAGTGCCAACTATTGACCCTAACAAATTAGCACTACCTTTATTTTCATCTAGTGTGCGCGCTGGCTTCCCCTCACCAGCAGATGATCATGTCGAAGATCGACTTGACCTTAATGAGTACTTGATAAAGCAGCCCGAGGCCACCTTCTTTGTAAGAATTATCGGGGACTCGATGATTGAGGCTGGCATCTTTGAGGATGATATTGCCGTGGTAGATAGAGCGAGATTAGCCACACTAGGTGATACCGTGCTAGCAGTCATTGATGGTGAATTCACAATCAAAATCCTCAGCAAGTCAGACAAAGGAAGACCCGTGCTTCTTCCAGCAAACCCTGTTTTTTCACCTATTGAAATCAAAGAGGGGATGAACTTCGAGATTTGGGGTGTAGTAACAGGTACAGTGCGTAAGTTTAATTAATGCGCGCTATCGCATTAATAGACGTTAATAACTTCTATGTGAGCTGTGAGCGCGTCTTTAATCCAAAGCTCAAAGATAAACCCATGGTCGTGCTATCTAATAATGATGGCTGTGCAGTGGCAAGAAGTAATGAAGTCAAAGCACTTGGGGTAGGCATGGGCGCGCCGTGGTTCAAGTTTAAAGACCTAGCTAAACAACATGGCATTATCGCGTACTCATCAAACTATGCGCTGTATGCGGATATGAGTAATCGTGTCATGTCGATACTTAGGCAATTCTCCCCCGATCAAGAGGTTTATTCCATTGATGAGTCCTTCTTAGATTTAACGGGCTTTCAATTAAGAGACTTAGTGCAATACGGCCAGTTGATGCGAGGCCAAATCTTGCAATGGACAGGCTTGCCTGTGTGTGTTGGTAT
>JBFIDU010000096.1:0-6300 GCA_041603755.1 Methylophilaceae bacterium | reverse complement strand
TGCGAGATTAGCGTTGAGTGAATCAATTGTATAAATACGTAAACGTGATGGCGTATCCAGTAACTGCCAGCCAAGCATTTTAGAGCGCGCTAATACAGCTTGTCCCAGATTAAATGTGATTTGTTTGTGTGCTTGTTCAGGCAGCGTACCGTTTGCAGCTAATTGCAAGCTATCCATAATGCGTGACTTCATTTCAGAAGCGGCTTTATTGGTAAACGTGATCGCAATGATTTCTTCTGGTGCTTCTACTGTTTCTAATAATTTAAGAAAGCGCTGTGTTAACAACTCTGTTTTGCCCGCACCTGCGGGCGCTTCTACGATAAATGAATCGTGTGCTAACGCTTGTTCTCTACTGAGACTGTCTTCTTCTAATAAGCTAATAGACAAGTGAGACTCATGCTGCATTAGACATTGTCTTTCATGTGCTGCCGCTCAAATTGCAGTTGGCGTTCAGGTAGGCGAAGGAGGGGAATAACATCACAGAATGCGAGCTGATTTTCATGCTGAAACGTTACTGCCGCATCACCATTTTTCAAACGAATAGCAGTCTCTGTGATACTTGATTTCCAATGTTGAATAATGCTTAGCCAATCAGGGAAGTTTGTTTCGTCAAATACTTTTCTACCACGTGAGTCATTAAACACTGTTGCCCCTTGAACGATTTCATCCGTTGCCGCTATTCCAATAAAAGCATTGTCCGCAATGCGTACTCTGGCATAGCAAACGGCTGCAACCTCATGATTGGTGTCTTGTAAAACAAATGCAGCATAAATAGGCAGTTGTGGCTCGGTAATATTGCGCTCAGCCCAGTTTTTATAATCCAACTGATTCCCGGTTTTATAGTCGATGACGACCAAGCGCTTATCATCCAATTGATCA
This sequence comes from Methylophilaceae bacterium, assembly GCA_041603755.1. Classification (GTDB taxonomy): domain Bacteria; phylum Pseudomonadota; class Gammaproteobacteria; order Burkholderiales; family Methylophilaceae. The sequence goes on along the minus strand of JBFIDU010000096.1, from coordinate 5,421 downwards.
ATCCGATCAATTACTAATTTGATGCGGATGCCTTCTAAATCAACATCATAAGCCTGTTCGCAGGCAACAACATCAAAGTGTTGTGGTCGCTGCAATTCAACTTCTGTTAGCCATGTATAAACAAGCTTGGTTAATCGTGCTGCCTCTAAATTTAAAAAAGGCGCTGAGAACGCATGATTGTGTTCTGTATTAAATGCAGCTAATACTGTTTCTGCAATGGTAAAAATTTCTGACTTGAGTGTATCGACGGTTGCGTCATGTAATATTTGCTGGCTACGGCCATCCCAAAATTTTGCCAGTACTGCATGTACCAAGCTACCACGCTCCATGGCATCCAATCCATTTGCTGGTTCATCCAGTTTCCTTGCGTGCAAGCGGTATTGATAAAATGCCCAAGCAGGGCATATTGCTTGCGATTTTAATAAACCTGTACCGCCACTGACATGCTCTCCCATACGGACAGCTGGCGCTTGATGGTCGTCTAACCATTGCCAATCATGCGTTGATGCAGCTGCTAATGATTCGGCCAATGTCTGAGTGAGTTTAGTCCCTGTGGTCGCTTGCGCTATGTCTTGCATTAGAGGGCTTGGCCGCAAAGCACGTTCACCATCTTTTATCGCACTTGAGAAAATGACATTTCGCGCACTTCTGATTAGACGCTGATGTACCGCCATAGCAAAACTGGCTTGCACTTCACTACTGGCATTAGGGGTCTTTGCCTGCCGTTGTATGTCTGCAGGTAGCAGCGCATTGTGCCTTGCTATGGGTGGCCATATGTGATCATTCATCCCCATTACCCATAATCCATCTAACGGTTCTGCACAGGCTTCCAGCATGCCCATAATCTGTATCGATGGTAAGGATTTACGCTCCGCTTGGAATATTTGGTTTTTACAAAGTTGCGTTAAGCGTTTAAGCGCTTCATTAGCGCTGATGTTCTGTGTGAGCGGTGTTAAATTAGCAAGCTCTTGCAGGGCTTTATTAAATGATTGAACGGCTTGGTATTCATGGCTTGAAATACTGCGCTCACCTTGCCAATGCGTACGTTCCAGAGCAAGTTTAAATACATCAGCCCATTTGCTCGGGCTGGCTACTCGATTAAATTGTTGTGCTACTTCCATGAGTGCTTGCGTGTCGGCCAATAGAGATGACAATGCTAAAGCTTGCTCTCCTTGACATGCATGTTCTAAAAATCGTAAGAAGCGATAATTGCTCAAGCTTAACGAACAGTCTTGTCGCATACGCGCATCCAGTTGCGCACGTGCATCTTGCTCCTGCAAACTAGATGACCAATAGATACTGTGAATTAACTGTGAAATCTCTGTTTGCATCATAGTTTGCTGATGCCAAGCAAAGCGAAGTAAGTTAATTGCAGTGCTAATGATTGGTACGCTCAATAGCGGCACACCCAAGGTAAAGTCATAGCAGCGTTGCATTTCTGCTTGCGCTGGTAGATGCGTTTCAGGATGAAATACATCATCCAGCAAAGCAGATAACTTAGGCCGCATTGCTTCTAGTTCAGGCACGACAATCGCAAGTTTTGCGTTAGGGTTGCGTTGTAATTGTGCTGCACTCCAAGCTGCTGCTGCGCGGCATTCAGCATCTTGGTCTGCTAAACTGACATGAGAGCATTCCTGCACAGAAGGCAATTTGAATGCGTAACGGCTAACAGTTACGCCACGTTTTTCCAATATTGTAATTAGGCGCTCTGTATGCGGGTGCAAACGATCAAACCCTGCTAATGCAATATGATTAGGTAATTGTCCAGCATCTCTTGCTAAACAGTTTATCTGCCAGGCTTCATAGCGTACCGCTTCTAGCACATTGTTTGCGTTACAACGCGCCTGAAAATCCTCTCGCCACTGCATAAATTGCTGTGTTTCTTCACTTGCTTGTGCCAAATCGACGTTCAAACGCCACTCAGTAATTAAACGGTTTGCCTCCATCGCCGCACTAGCCAAACCCGTTGTATCGAATAATTCAGCTGCAGCATGGTTTTTTAACGATTGTTGTATGCTTTGCTCCCATAGTAAGCCTTCTTGCATTGCTGACAGCACTTGGCTTGGAACGTTGTCTGCTTCAATCTCTCCGAGCAAGATAGCCGTTTCAATGACATTATTGAGCCAATCAGACAGTGTGAAAATTTCAGCTGCTTGCCATTGTGTTTTGCCGTTGTGTCGCTGGTTCGCTTGAGTTGTCATTTGCAAGCTTCTGGCAAGACGCGTTGTCGCGCAAAGGATTACAGGAGATTCAGCTTGAGATGACATGGCCTTATTTTAAACGAGTGGCAAAGATTGTTCATCTATTTATGTACTGAATAATATAAACCAGCTAATGCACTAAAAGATTAGTGACTGCGCTAGTTTTATTAGATAATGACCTCATATAGTAAGTAAATGTTTTTTGGGAGTAAACAGATGTTAGCAAAGGCGGCAAAAACGATTAAGTGGGCGATGATGTTCATGATTATCCCGATTGGACTTTTTGCGCTCTATACTTGGATAGTATTGTCATGGAGTTACTCATCGGGAGAGCGTGCTGGTTATGTGCAGAAGTTATCGCAAAAGGGTTTTCTGTGTAAAACTTACGAAGGTGAGTTAATTTTGGTTTCCATGCCAGGTACTCAGGCTGAAAAATTTTACTTCACGGTAAAAGATCCTAAAATCGCACAAAAGATTAACGAAACGGTTGGTAAACGCGTACGTTTAACATACGAACAGCATGTAGGTGTTCCATCCAGTTGCTTTGGTGAGACATCCTATTATGTTAATAATGTAACGGTTGTAACTGAAAAGTTAATTGATCAAGAGATGTTTCCACAGTAATTCAAGAGAACAATCTTTAAAATACAAACAATAATGCAAAAAGTAAACGCGAAGACAGAAGAGAAAAATTACATCACACCAGAAGGTTTTGCCGCATTACAAACTGAGTTTAATCAGCTTTACAAAGTAGAGCGACCAGAGGTGGTGCGCACCGTTGCATGGGCAGCCAGCAATGGCGATCGCAGTGAAAATGGTGATTATATCTATGGGAAACGTCGGTTACGTCAGATCGATAGTCGTTGCCGTCATCTCATGAAGCGAATGGACTTAGCTGTCATTGTGAATAGCGCGGAACAACAGCATCTGGAGAAAGTGTTTTTTGGTGCTTGGGTGACTATTTTTAATCTGGATGATGATAGTGAGCATACCTATCGGATTGTCGGCAAAGATGAAATAGAACCTGCAAAGGGCTATATATCTTGGGTATCGCCATTAGCCAAGGCATTGCACGGCAAGTCAGTGGGTGATGTTGTGCGCGTTCATACACCAAAAGGAGAAGGTGAGTTCGAGATCATCGAAGTTAAATACTGAAATTTGCTAAGAAAAGAACGCAAAAGCAGAAACTGCTGTCTGAACTGGATTAGGGCAGTGCGTAAGCCAAACACTTATGGTATATTACACAGCTCATTTTTTGACTCATTTGGCGCAGTTGAGCGCTGAAATCTTGAAAGCTTAATTTATGTTAGAACTTATTCGTAACCACTCAAAAGGATGGTTAGCAAAAATTATTTTGGCCGCGATTACGATTCCATTTGCGTTATTTGGTATTGACCAATATTTAAGTAATGCGGGTGGTAATGTGCCAGTTGCAACAGTCGATAAAGATGAGATATCACTGCAGGAATACAGTAATACAGTCGAGTCTGTCAGAACACGGATGATGGCGCAAGGTGATAAGTTTGATCCAGCAGTTCTTGATAGTCCTGTGTTTAAGAAGTCCATTTTAGACGGGCTTATTATGCGACGCCTGGTTAATGCTGAAACAAAACGTGAAAATTTTACGATCAGTGACGCGCAATTAAACCAATATATTCTTTCATTACCCGAGTTTCAAGATAATGGTCAGTTTTCACAAGAACTCTATCAAAGTACGTTAGAACAGAATGGTTTAACGGCTAATCAACTTGAATCAAATATTCGTAATGATCTTACGGTAGCACAAGTGCGAGATGATTTGGCAAAACTCGCTTTTGCACCAAAATCAGTCGCCGAGAATACTGTTAAATACCAATATCAAAAACGTGATGTCACCACTGCAGAGTTAAAAACATCAGCTTTTTTATCTGATGTGAACATTACACCAGAGCAAGTTAAAGATTACTATGAGCTTCACAAGGACAAATTCAAAGTACCAGAGAAAGTTAAAATGGAATTTGTATTGCTTTCAGCAGCAAACCTAATTGGCGATGTGTCGGTTAGCGATGAAGAAGTTAAAGCATTTTATGACCAAAATATTGAGAAATTCCAAGGTGATGAACAACGAGAAGCTAGTCATATATTGATTGGTTTTGGTGTCAATGCCTCAGAAGAAGATAAAGCGAAAGCGAAAGAAAAAGCATTAGAAATAGAAGCGCAACTTAAAGCTGACCCAAAACGCTTTGAAGAGCTAGCAGCTAAGTTCTCACAAGATCCAGGCTCAGCATCAAAAGGCGGTAGCCTAGGTAGTTTTGGACGGGGAGCGATGGTTAAACCTTTTGAAGACGCTGTCTTCGCTATGCAAGTTGGCGATATTAGTGATGTTGTAGAGTCCGAGTTTGGTTATCACATCATTCGGCTTGATGGCGTCACTGGCAATTCATCATCATTTGAAGATATGAAGCCTCAAATCAAAGGTGAGCTGATTTTCCAAAAAGCGCAAGTCAAATATGCCGAGTTAACGGAAGAGTTCAGCAATATTGTTTATGAGCAATCAGGTAGCTTAGAGCCTGTTGCCAAACAGTTTAATCTAACCGTACAAACAACGGATTGGCTAAGTCGTGAAGAGGGTGCTAAATATTTTAAGAACAGTACACAACTAATGAATCAGGTTTTTTCTGATGCTGTATTGAAAGATAAAAGAAATACAGAAGCAGTTGAAGTTGCACCAAACAATCTTATTGCTGCCAGAGTTGTGGAATACAAACCTGAAGCACCTAAGACATTTGATGATGTCAAGGAAGGGATTGAGGCAGTATTGAAACTGGAAGGGGCTATGAAATTAGCAGAAGAAAAGGGCAAAGCAATTGTAGCTAAACTGCAAGCTGGAAAAGAAGAAAGTGATTTAGATTGGATTCCTGAGGTGAGAGTTGATCGTAAAAATGCGCAAGGATTGACAGAGCCAGTGATGAATCAAGTATTTAAAATCAACGCGTCCCAACTACCCGCATATGCAGGCTTTGCAGATGGTAACCGCGCTTATGTGCTTGTTAAAGTTTCAAATGTCATTAATGCAATCGCAGAGGATGATGACCTAAAACAACAAGCGCAGGCAGAGTATGAAGCTGCGCTTGCGCAAGCTTATGTCAGTGCTTATGGCGATTCATTGAAAGCAAAAGCAGATATTGAGATTAGTAAAAAGATTTTAGAACCTGGTCCACAACAACCATAATCAATAAAT
>JBFIDU010000095.1:0-6301 GCA_041603755.1 Methylophilaceae bacterium | reverse complement strand
TAATTACGGTGTTTTGGTTACGCACCATCTACTAGACAATTTATCTTTTAATATTGCACCAAGACTATGCAAATGCACTTCAATAGAGCGAGAAATGTATTTGTTTAATAATAAATATTTAACTAACTGATTGATTGTATTGTTTTTATAAAGTTGGCATGTAAACTGCTAAGCTAGAGCATCCAAAGAAGGACCACTATCCAAAGAAGGATAGGTTTGCATTAAATGCAGACCATACATCCACGAATCGATTCATTTATAAGTCGGTTTTTATTAATAATATTAGGGGGTCCGTTCATGTCAGCAGACAAGTTCAATATATTTTCTTTTACTGGAAAGATGAAAATTCTTCATCTTAGCTGGTTTATATTTTTTGTTTCATTCGTAGTTTGGTTTAATTTAGCGCCAATGCTACAAGCTATTCAAGATACGTTTGCGTTAACCAAGCCACAAGTGGTGACGTTATTGATACTAAACGTTGCTTTGACGATTCCTGCCCGAGTCATTATTGGGATGTTGACCGATAAGTATGGGCCTCGATTAGTTTACTCCACATTAATGGTAATTATGGCTTTGCCTTGCTTTGCGTTTGCGTTTGCAGAAACATATACGCAATTAGCGATTGCACGTTTCTTGCTCGGATGTATTGGCGCTGGCTTTGTAATTGGTATTCGCATGGTGAGTGAGTGGTTTCCACATAAAGAGTTGGGCACTGCTGAAGGTATTTATGGTGGTTGGGGTAATTTTGGTTCAGCCGCTGCAGCGTTTACATTACCGACGATTGCACTAATGTTTGGTGGCGAGGAGGGATGGCGCTATGCAATTGCAATTACTGGCGTTTTAAGCTTGTTTGCAGGCGTTATGTACTACTTTAACACCTCTGACACACCGAAAGGTTCGACTTACTTCAAACCGAAGCACATGGGCTCTATGGAAATTACTAGTAAAGGTGATTTCTTTTTCTTGATTTTAATGAAGATACCAATGTATCTTGCCTTGGGTATTTTGGCATGGCGTTTATCACCATCAAAAGTAGATATGCTTTCTCAAGATTTCGTCAATATCATTTATGCAGTGTTAGTTGCAATTTTTATGTATGACCTTTCTGTGATGTGGAAAGTGAATAAGAAAGTGTTTACTGAAACGATCCCAGCGATTCATCAATATAAATTTAAACAAGTAGCAGTGTTAAATGTGCTTTATTTTGCGACATTTGGCTCTGAGTTGGCTGTTGTTTCCATGTTGCCTTTGTTCTTCTCCGAGACGTTTAGTTTGTCTCCAGTAATGGCTGGTATGTTGGCGTCAGGCTATGCATTTATGAATTTGATGTCACGTCCTGGTGGTGGCATTATTTCAGATAAATTTGGACGTAAAAAAACGCTATTGGTTTTAACGGCAGGTTTGGCTGTAGGTTACTTCCTGATGTCACAAGTTGAGTCTTCATGGTCACTTGTGATTGCAGTAGCGGCAGTGATGGCATGTTCTTTTTTTGTACAAGCAGGTGAGGGAGCAGTATTTGCCGTTGTTCCACTGATTAAGCGTAGTCAAACAGGTCAAATTGCTGGGATGACTGGTGCCTATGGTAATGTAGGTGCTGTAACTTATTTGCTGGTTTATTCTATGGTTGATGCACATACTTTCTTTATGGTCATTGCAGCAACTGCTGTACTAGGCTTCTTAGCATTGTTATTCTTGGAAGAGCCTAAAGGTGAAATTGCAGAGATTGACGAGCATGGTCAGGTACAGATGATTCAAGTAGGGTAGTAAACGGTTGTGATAACAGGGCTATCTAAGCTGTCTTAGATAGCCTTTATTAATTAATATGCTGTTATCCTAGCAGTGTTTTCCGTAAATTGGAGTCAAGATTGAGTTCTGAGTTAGCTGTCGTGTATGGTGGATTTAGTACTAAAGGTGTCAAAAAGGAAAATCAAGATTCTTTTGCTGCCTATCAGCCTACTTTAGGCATTACTCGCTATAAAGGTATAGCAGCGTGTATTGCTGACGGCGTTAGTTGTAGTGAAAATGCGCAGCATGCCAGTACAACAAGCGTTACTACATTTTTGAAAGATTATTATAGTACGCCCGATAGCTGGGATGTTAAAACGGCGGGACAACGCGTCCTGGGACCGCTGAATGCTTGGTTATATCATCATGGGCAACAAGCTTCGGCGAGGCACAATGGCTTAGTAACAACATTTAGTGGAATCGTTTTAAAGTCTAATACAGCGCATATTTTTCATATCGGCGATAGCCAAATTCTACGCTTACGTGGCGATACACTAGAGCCATTAACTAGGACTCATACACATCAACATGGTAATGGACACGCCTTACTCAGTCGTGCCTTAGGAATGGATAGTAATCTTGATGTCGATTACAGTACTACGGATATTAAGGTTGGCGATTTGCTGGTTGCTACAACAGATGGGGTCCATGGTTTTATCAGCTATCAAGAGTTACGTCAATTATTGAATCCACTCAAAACAATCAAGAAAATTAATCAATCTGCCGTTGAGCTCGTCGCAAAGGCAATTGTGGAGCTGGCATTAGCGAACCATAGTGATGATAATTTAACTTGTTTCATTTTGCGCGTTGAGAGCGTTCCAGAGAAAAATATTGAAGAAGCGCATCAAGAGCTGACAACAAGAGTTATTCCACCTGTATTAAATGTGGGCGATAAGATTGATACCTATCAAGTTGAAAGTGTTATTTACAATGGAACACGTAGCCATTTATACCGAGCGGTTGATAGGCGTAATAAAAAGCACTATGTATTAAAAGCACCATCATTAAGCTTTAGAGACGACTTGGTTTATTTAGAAGGCTTCGTCAGAGAGCAGTGGGTTGGTAGTCGTATTAATCATGAAAATATCATGCGTATTGAACCAGCAGAGCCTAATGGGCGGTTTTTATACCATACCTGTGAAGAGATTAAAGGTAACACATTGAGACAGTGGATACATGATCATCCACAGGCAAGTTTGCATGATGTGCGCACAATCGTTAAGCAACTGATTACAGCGCTACGCACACTACAACGCGCAGGCATTATTCACCGTGATTTAAAACCTGAAAATATCATGATAACAACGGATGGTCTAGTCAAGTTAATTGATTTTGGCACGGTGTCTGTTCGAGGGTTGGCAGAAATTAATTCACCCGTACGTGAAGATGCACCAGTGGGATCAGTGAATTATATTGCACCAGAAACGGTTGTGGACGGCACAGCCATTATGCAGAGCGACTTATTTTCATTAGCCGTTATTGTTTACGAAATGTTTGCACAAGTATTACCTTATCAAATGGAAAAAGTGCAACGCAGGGGTGCAAAGTCGGTTAGCGAGTGGAAGTACCAGTCATTACGTATTCATAGGCCTGATTTGCCGCTTTGGTTGGATCTAGCACTACAAAAGGCAAGTCATCCCAGTTATAGACAACGTTATGATGCTTATTCTGAATTCTGGAACGATTTGCTCAAGCCAAATGCTGAGCTGATGCAAAGCTATCAACGCAGACCGTTAGTTGAGCAGCATAATGACCGCATTTGGCAAGCGATCAGTTTTGTCTTATTGATGATTGTGATTATCCAGTGGTACTTTTTGGTTCACCGCTAACAATTACTGGTAGGTAAAGTAATTATCCCAAACGGCATCTAGCACTTGCGTTGCTTTATGGAGCGGAATAGCTTCATAATGTTCGTCAGGTGTTAATTTAACTAAGCCAAGTTTTAATAATTTTTGTAATGCGTCATCGATTTCAAAATCAAGAACTTTGTGATGTTTGCGCTCAAACCAATTTTCAATTTCTTGATCAAGCTCTGGAGCGCTAAGTGATTTCCCTGCTACGCTTAGAAAGTAATAAGCGAGTATTGCCTCTTTACACTCTTCTTCTTCTGCGGTATCAATGAGTCGATGGAACACGCCCATATTATTATCCAGATTTTTAAAGTACAGATTGTCTGCAAGTGTTTTCATAAATCGGATTTTACGATTTTTGAAATTGCTAAATTGTTTCCATAGAAAGCCACCCAGCGTGCCAAAGCCAATGGCTAAAGCGAGCAGATTTGTCTGATTCAATTGAACAGGTTCGTCGCGCATACCTAACCAAAATGCGATCAGTGAGCCGCTTAACAATAGCGTAGTCCCCAGTTTTGTTGCTAACATGACAATACCACCAATCGTAGCAGGGACACCTATCATCATCTTATCAATCAATTTCATCCCAACTTCAGTATTAGGGAACAGCATTTCAAGATCATTACGTGGGATATTTTGAAAAAGTTTAACGATGATTGAGCCAGGTTCAAAGTACAATTGTTTGCGTTGCTTCTGGTTGAAGTAAGTGTGCGGTTTGAATTTAACAATCACAACCACACGATCATAATTAATGAAGGTAATGTCTTTTTTACGAAAGCCAAAAAAGCTAACCAACGTTTCTTGTTTGATGGATTCACCGCGTCGAAAAAATAAGACTTGTTCAAAGTCATCAAAATCAACATTCAGCTTAATATTAAATAACGACTCTTCAGACATTGCTTGTTTAACATCTGTTTCTGTGATCCTTTCAAAATTTGCTTTATCCAACAGCGTATTTAGTGCTTCAAAGAGTCTTTTCTCTTTCGCTAATAGTGCATCTTTGTTGGTATTAAAAACCTGATGTGTATCTGCATCTGGATTGACTGGCGCATAGCAGTCTTTTAATGTTTCTAAAGATTGATGAAACTCAAAGTGATAGATATGCAATAGTAATTCACATACTTGCTTGAAAGTATTTCTATCGTCTTGGTTTAACGAACCTTCATTTAGTAACAATTGGATGATGTCGGCTCTGCTATAGGGTATAAACCGTGCTTTTTTTATCTCTAGTGGAGGATTCATCATATTATTAAGCGCCAATGCCAATGATTTCTCTGAGCGTATAGCCAACCAAATAGGCCATGCCAGCAGCAGCGCCTCCCGTTAATAGGGTGCTCAATCCCGCACGAAATGGTGGTTGATTAAGAACAATACTCTTCAAACTGCCAATTAAAAAGAACATGAATCCGGCAATGCAGGTGCTTAGGATGAATTGATATTTTTCTTGTAAGGTTGGTACTAAAAAAGGAGTTAATGGCATGATGCCAACGAGAATGAACGCAGTGAATGTTGATGCTGCTGATTTAATAGGATTTTGATCGATTTTTTGTAATCCGTATTCCTCTGTCAGCATGGTATCAATCCATAGTTGTTTGTCTTTAGTAATGGTATCTACAATCTGTTCAAGTACCTCACCTTCAAATCCTTTTTGCATATAGATTTGTCGAATTTCTTCACGCTCGCCGAAGGGTACGTGTTCAATATGCTCTGATTCAATACGGCGGATATTATTATTGAAGTCGACTTGTGCCTTAATCGATTCGTAGTTACTAATTGCCATACTAAATGCATCTGCAATAAGATTTGCAAGGCCTAAAATGAGCGCGACACTAGATGGGAAATGCGCACCAATCGCCCCAGTAACGACAGCAAATGTGGTTACGCATCCATCTATACCTCCTAGAACAGCATCGGACAGGATGCTTTGTTTTGGCTTGGTTTTCAGTCTCTCGTTGATGGCATCAGGGCTATGATTATCCATCAACTCTTGTATATTTTTATGTTTCATCAATTTTGCATCAACTCTTCGCCAATAAATCTAATTGCTATAAATTTGAGATTGCTTGTTCTAATAAACCGCAGAGCTTAATTTGGTTAGTAGGGTGGGTAACACTATCTGTACTCCAGATGTTGCTAGCACCAGCATTTTTCATACATAGATGAATATCTTCTCCAAATAAGGCGTGCGTCACTAGAATATTAACTTCTGCTGCGTTTTGTAGTAAACATAGCTTAATTGTCTCAATGAGTGTTTGCCCACTACTAGCAACGTCATCCACGAGAATCACGTGGCGCTCATTTAAATTCAAATTTGGTAATGTTATGTTGACATGTTTGTCGCCAGCACGTATTTTTTGACAGACACCATATTCCCAACCATTTGGGTTTGCAACTGCTTTCACCCATTGTTCAGCCTCACAGTCTGGTGCTAGCAATACAGGCGTTTTGAAACGCTGCGATAGAAATGTTGCCATGAGTGATGTTGCACTGACACTGATTGCATTTTTTGCAGGAACTGCCTGTGATAGATATTGAATCCGATGTAAATGTGGGTCTACAGTGATAATGTTTTCAAATAGGTTTGCAAGGAATTTACCGATGATGTTTTGACTAATTGCTTCGCCGGCATGAAAAGCAATGTCTTGACGCATGTAACAGAGATATGG
>JBFIDU010000094.1:0-6313 GCA_041603755.1 Methylophilaceae bacterium | reverse complement strand
ACAAAATCACTAGCTACTGAGGTGGGTTCTAGAGGTATTACTGTTAACTGCGTTGCGCCAGGTTTTATCGAAACTGACATGACTGCGGAATTACCAGAGGATATCAAAAAGCAAATGCTTGCTCGTATCCCATTAAGTCGTTTAGGCAGTGTGAATGAAATTGCAGAAACAGTTGCGTTTTTAGCATCGCCAGCAGCAGCATATATTACAGGCGAGACCATTCATGTGAATGGCGGCATGTATATGGCATAAATACATGAAATTATTTTTTTGTATTCCAGCAGACTTTTGCTAGAATACGCACTTAGCTGAGTAAGCTAATTTTTAATCAAAGGGGTAAATGGATGTCTGACATCGAACAACGAGTAAAAAAAATCGTTTGTGAACAATTAGGATCAAGCGAAGCTGACGTTAAAAACACATCATCATTTGTTGATGACTTAGGAGCTGATTCATTAGACACAGTAGAACTAGTAATGGCTTTAGAAGAGGAATTCGATACTGAGATTCCTGATGAAGAAGCAGAGAAAATCACTACTGTGCAACTTGCTATTGACTATATCAACGCAAACCTCAAATAATTCCTATCTAATTAGCCCTTGTAAAAGGGCTAATTTCTAACATATGTCTAAACGTAGAGTCGTTATTACAGGCTTAGGTGTTGTGTCTCCAGTTGGAACAGGAGTATCAACAGCTTGGGCAAATTTAATTGCGGGCAAATCAGGCATCACACGCATCACGAAGTTTGATTCTAGTGCGTTTGCATGTCAAATTGCAGGTGAAGTTGATGACTTCAATGTAGAGGACTTTCTGCCTGCGAAAGATGCACGACGCATGGATACTTTTATCCAGTATGGTCTCGCTGCGGGTATAGAGGCGTTTAGAGATAGTGGGCTAGAAGTCACTGAAGAAAATGCGGAACGCATTGGTGTTGAAATTGGTTCTGGTATTGGTGGTATTGGCACTATCGAAAGCTGTAACGATAGTTATGATGCTGGCGGACCACGTAAAATTTCACCTTTCTTTATTCCCGGCACCATTATCAATATGATTTCCGGCAACTTGAGTATCATGTTGGGCTTAAAAGGGCCAAATGTGGCCGTGGTAACTGCTTGTACGACAGGTACGCATTGTATCGGTGATGCAGCACGTATGATTGAGTACGGCGATGCTGACGTGATGATTGCAGGTGGAGCTGAAGCAGCGATAACAGAACTTTCTGTGGGTGGCTTCTCGTCTGCAAAAGCATTATCAACAAGAAATGATGATCCTGCAACCGCAAGCAGACCATGGGATAAAGAGCGTGACGGCTTTGTCATGGGTGAAGGTGCGGGTGTTATGGTGCTTGAAGAGTACGAGCATGCAAAAGCACGCGGGGCTAAAATTTATGCCGAATTGGTGGGCTATGGTATGAGTGCCGATGCTTATCATATGACTGCACCAAATATGGACGGACCTCGTCGATCCATGATAAATGCGCTTAAAAATGCTGGCGTCAATGTTGACCAAGTCAACTTTATGAATGCACATGGTACATCTACGCCGCTTGGTGACGTGAACGAATCAAATGCGATTAAGGCAACGTTTGGCGATCATGCATACAAACTTGTCGTCAACTCTACTAAATCTATGACCGGTCATTTATTAGGTGGTGCAGGCGGCTTGGAGTCAGTGTTTACTGTGCTATCTGTCTATAATCAAGTTTCGCCACCGACCATCAATCTTTTTGATCAAGATCCTGAGTGTGATTTGGACTATTGTGCCAATACCGCACGTGATATCAAAATTGAATATGCTTTGAAAAACAATTTCGGTTTTGGTGGTACCAACGGTTCATTGGTCTTTAAAAAGGTTTAATAAGTCAATCATTAAAAAGCCTGTGCATTTAACCGCACAGGCTTTTTTGTTACTCGTGGCTATGGTTTAATGTCGGCTATGCAAATAAACAATGCAACGCTCATCAATGGTAGCTTTCATGGTGCGATTTCCGCACTGGATAGAGGCTTTGCTTATGGTGACGGTGTATTCAGAACAATCAAGGTAGTTAATGGCTTACCTGAGCAATGGCCGCTGCATTATCAAACATTGGTTAGGGATTGCAGTGCTATAGGGATAGTTTGCCCTAGTGCAGAGACGTTCATTAATGATTTTGAATTACTTGCTACCGTGGATGATGACGTTGCTGTTGTTAAAATAATTGTGACACGCGGAGAAGGGGAGCGTGGATATAAACCACCCTCGATTACAACACCAATGCGAGTAATGGTTAAAACAAAATTTCCAGATTATCCTGAACATTATTTTATTGAGGGCGTTCACTTGCACCTGTGTGACACACGGATAAGTCATCAACCAAAGTTAGCAGGTATTAAGCATCTAAATCGGCTCGAAAATGTACTTGCACGGATGGAGTGGCATGATCCAGATTTAGCCGAGGGACTAATGCTCGATATAGACGATAATGTAATAGAGTGTACAGCCGCTAATCTATTTGCACGCTTTGGTGATACGCTTATTACGCCATCATTGAATAAGTGCGGCGTAGCTGGGATTACAAGGCAACGCATTTTGTCACATGCACAGACTTTAAAACTGAAAGCAAAAACAGAAGAAATGCAGTTAGAAAAATTATTAGCCGCCGATGAAGTGCTTATTTGTAATAGTTTGTTTGGTGTATGGCAAGTAAAACAAATATCAGATAAAAAGTGGACGAAACAAACACTGGCTAATCAATTACGTGAGGCAATGAAGCAATGATAAAGCTTATAAAAGTCTGCGTCATTATTGGCGCGATTGCAGTTCTTAGTTTTGCTGCTTATTTGGCCTATTATGCCAAATCTCCATTAAACATTCCAAGCGCCTCACAAGATGTCTCTATTAAGGCTAACAGTGGTCTTTCTAGTATCGCTAATCAACTCGTTGAACAAGGTGTAATTAAAAACAAACTGCTATTTATCGTACTCGCACGACTAATGGGCAAAGAAGCGTCACTGCAAGCAGGGGAATATACGTTAAATGCTAATGTGACACCATACGAACTATTATTGTCACTCAGTAGTGGCAAAACGACACAAGCTAAAATAACCTTTATTGAAGGTAAAACCTTTAAAGATATGCTTGCCAGTTTAGAGAAAAATCCTGCAGTGACGAATACTGTTCAACAGCTATCGAACGCAGATATTATGGCGTTAATCAATGCCGAACAATCACATCCCGAAGGCATGTTTTTCCCTGACACCTACTATTTTGATCGAGGAACAAAAGATATTGTGCTATTAAAACGCGCACATGAGATTATGACTACTAAACTAGAACAAGCGTGGCAGGGCAGGGAGCAGGGTTTACCTTATAAAAACAGCTACGAAGCATTAATTATGGCATCTATCGTAGAAAAAGAGACTGGTATGGCTTCGGAAAGACCGATGATTGCCGGTGTCTTTGTTAATCGTATGCGTATTGGAATGAAACTGCAAACTGATCCAACTGTTATCTATGGCATGGGTGATGGTTTTGATGGCAATATTAGACGTAAAGATTTACGTAAAGATACCAGCTACAATACTTATACAAGATATGGTCTACCGCCCACGCCAATCGCAATGCCAAGTATGGCTGCAATAGATGCTGCACTACATCCAGCGAAAACAAAAGCGCTATATTTTGTTGGTAAGGGCGACGGTAGCCATGCTTTTTCTAACTCATTAATAGACCATAACCGTGCTGTAGCGAAGTATCAGCTTAAACGTTAACCATATTAGAAGAATAGACAGTTGAAAACAGGTAAATTTATTACTCTTGAGGGAATGGATGGTGCTGGTAAAAGCACACATATACCAAACATTGTTGAGCAATTAAAGGCAGCGGGCAAAGAAGTTGTTTGTACACGTGAGCCTGGTGGCACTGAGCTCGGTGAGAAACTGCGTGGACTCCTGTTACATGAAAAAATGGACCCAGAGACAGAAACACTGATGATGTTTGCCGCAAGAAGAGAGCATATCGCTGAAGTAATCACGCCAGCTATTGCAAGAGGTGCTTATGTGCTTTCTGATCGATTTACCGATGCAACTTATGCCTATCAAGCTGGCGCTAAAGGCGTAGACTTCAATAAAATTAGTCAGCTAGAATCATGGGTTCAAGGTGAGCTACAGCCTGATATGACCATCTTATTTGATGTGCCTGTCAAGGTGAGTATGGAACGTCTTGCTACAGCGCGCACACCAGATAAGTTTGAACGAGAGGACAAAACCTTCTTCGAGAAATTGAGAGAAGTTTATTTACAGCGTGCTAAAAATGACCCACATCGTTTCCGCGTTATTAATGCGAATAAGTCATTAGATGCAGTTAAAAATGAAGTTAATGTAATTATTCAAGAATTTATATTAAGTAACTGATTTTATTAATATGTATAAATGGCAAAAAGCACAATGGGATAGCGTGATGCAGCGTAGAGATAAGCTGCCACATGCATTACTTCTGCGTGGAAGGTTAGGTATTGGCAAACATGACTTTGCTATTAGCTTAACGCATGCATTGTTGTGCCAACAGTCAAAGGATAGCCAGCCAGCTTGTGGCGTGTGTGCTAGTTGCTTGTGGTTAAAAGAAGGTGCACATCCTGATTTTAAATTAATCACGCCTGAAGAAGAAAGTGTTGCAGAAGGTAATACCAAAAAGAAAGTTAGTAAAAAAAGTCAGATTACAGTATCTCAAATCAGGCAGCTATATGATTATCTGAGTTTGACAACGCACCAAGTAGGTGGGCTTCGTATAATCTTGATTTCTCCTGCTGAGACATTAAATTTAGCATCGGCTAATGCTTTGCTTAAAATGTTAGAAGAGCCGCCAGCTAATACGGTTTTTATTTTAGTTTCCAACCAGTCACAGCGATTATTACCGACGATCATTAGTCGCTGCCAAGTATTAGATTTACCTATACCATCGCCTCAAGATGCGATTGAATGGCTAAACGATCAAAATGTTGTAAAAGCTGAAGTAGCACTACAATATGCAGGTGGTGCACCATTAGAAGCCATCAGAATTGCAGAACAGCTTACTGAAAATGACAAGATAATCAAGCAATTAGCGTTGGGAAATCGCTTAGATCCGTTTATCTCCGCACCTTTGTTGGCAGCACTTGGAATGGACAAGGCGCTTGATGCGATCCAAAAATGGACCTTTGATTTATTAAGTTATAAACTTGTTCGTGAATTGCGTTATCACGGACAATATGTAAATGCTTTGCAAGTGTTATGTAAAAGCGTAAACTTAGGCGGTTTGCTACAATTTCAGCGTAGCTTGGATGATGCCAAAAGAACCGCAAATCACCCGCTAAATAATGAAATGCAATTAGAAAATATCTTATTGCAGTATACGCGAGTGTTTGACCTGTAATTTTTAATTTAAATGAAAGAATGCAACAGTGAGTTTAGATGCTAATACCGATCAGCAAGCTGCTAATAAACCTGGCGTACTTTCTTTAGCGATTAAAGAAAAAGCTGCCTTGTACACAGCATATATGCCATATATTAAAGGTGGTGGATTATTTATCCCAACCAACAAAAGCTTCAATATTGGCGATGAGGTCTTTATGCTGTTGAGCTTAATCGATGATCCGGCAAAATTAAAAGTGGTTGGTAAAGTTATTTGGATTTCGCCTGTGCCGCACAATGGTAGACCACAAGGCATAGGGGTACAGTTCAGTGAAAAAGATGGTGGTAATGAAGTTAAAAATAAAATCGAAGCCATTTTAGGTGGGGCACTAAAGTCAAATCGCGCAACGCACACAATGTAATGACTATGTTTGTTGATTCACACTGTCATCTCAATTTCCCTGAGTTATCTGAAAATATCGCATCTGTTCGGCAACTCATGCATGATGAGAAAATAGGTCATGCATTATGTGTCTCTGTAACGCTAGATAAATTTCCAGAAGTACTCAGCTTAGCTGAGCAATACGATAATTTTTATGCGTCTGTCGGTGTACACCCAGATTATGAAGATATACAAGAACCAACGGTAGAAGAGTTAGTGCGCCTGGCCGAGCACCCCAAGGTTGTTGCAATCGGTGAAACAGGCTTAGACTATTTTCGACTAACTGGCGATTTAGAATGGCAGCGAGAGCGTTTTCGCACGCACATCCGTGCCGCAATTCTAGCCGACAAGCCTTTAATTATTCACACACGCAATGCAGTTGATGACACGTTACGCATTATGCGAGAAGAGGGTGTGGATAAAGTAGGGGGTGTACTACATTGCTTTACAGAAAGCTGGGAGATGGCAAAAGCAGCCATTGAAATGGGTTTTTATATCTCATTTT
>JBFIDU010000093.1:0-6483 GCA_041603755.1 Methylophilaceae bacterium | reverse complement strand
GGCTTGCTCAGCATCTTTTCTTGCTTGCGTTGTTTCGTAAATCGTTTTTGCCAGCAGTTTTGATGCATGGTCTAGCTCATCGGACAATTGTCCCAATTCATCTTTACTTTTCGAGGGTAGTTCAAGTGCCTCTGCTTTTGCTAGGTGTGCGGCACTATCTCTCAGTAGTTTTACTCTTTTAACAATGGTGCCTGAAAATATCCATACGGCAACAATAGAACCCACAATGCCACTAATTGCAGCAAGTAAAGTGATACGGATATTTCTTTGCCGTTGTAGTTTTATCTTGCTTTGGTCTTCTGAAACCAGTATTGCTTCTTGTTTTTTTAACAGTTCAATTTCTAACCTAAGTCTTTCCATATTGTTAACTTGTAATTTGAACTGCTGAATAAGGTCTTCAGAGGCTACATCTGATTCATTTTTAGATAGAATATCAAGTCGCTTAAGATTATCTTGCACTAGTTCGCGGATACTATTAATTCGGCCTTTTTGGTCATCACTTTCCAGTTGTTGGTCTAGTTTGATGAGTAGTTGAGGCAGTTGATTTTTAGCAATGTAAAAGGTGTCCAAAAATAACTTGTCACCTGTTAATAAAAAGTCTCTAACACCAGTCGAGGCTAGCAATAGATTAGTGTGCACAGTTTCAATATCACGTTGATTTTGTAGAGCGAGCTTTAATTGATTTTCCAAACTGGAAAGTTGTTTTTCTAAATTATAGAGTGATGCCAATGATGCCAATAAAACTGCAAGCGGTAGCATAATCACAAAAATACCTTTTGATGCCAATGGTAAGTCTTGCCAAAATTGTGAAATCCATCTTTTCATGCCAGTAAATGGTGCCATTCTTTCCTCATTGTTTCATCTGTGGCTTTGATGTTAAGACTTAAATCCAAGTTCAACTGCTTTCACTGCAGCCTGTGTTCTATCTTTTAAACCAAGTTTGTAGAGTACACGCTCAACATGAATTTTAACGGTACCAGGTGCGATTTCCAGTAACTTTCCTAACTCCGCATTACTATGTCCATAGGGTAGTAGCGCGAACACCTCACGTTCTCTGGGTGTTAAACGCTCAAGCAATTGTAAGTCCTCAGGGCTTGTATTTAATTTACTTGCACGCATTAACGCCATACCAAGTAAACCTGCCAAACTGTGTATAGTTTGCCTATCATCAACGGATAATGTGCTTAAATTACCTGAGAAAGCCAGTATGCCTAATGGTTGTTGTGCATAAGCAATCGGTACAATAGTTGGGGTTAGATTTTCCGTTTTAGGATATGACCAGATGGGGACAAGGTCATGACTAATTTGAAATTCACAAGGTGCTTTTAATAATTTTGCAAGTGTGCCCATTATGGGTACTCTTGCTCCTACTGGATAGGTTTGGCCCAAGTTTGCTTCAACTACCAGCGCACTATTGTCCTGTATAGCAATTAAGCCATGTGTGGCACCCATTTGCTCACAAAAAGAAGATAATATTTTTTGTGCAACGATTGATGACCAACCCTTGTCATATAACATTTTGCCAATCAAAAAGAATAGCCTAAGCTTTGCATTCTCCTCGTGGTCTTTCTTGACGCTTTGACGCAACTCTCTCGCACTTAAGCCTGATTTTTCAATCTCTGTCATTTTAATGACTCCATATATGCCGTTTAGTATATACCGATATAGGTACTTTGGTAGATTTTTTTTGACGATATAAAGCAGAAAATTGTAACCATAAAAATGCGCATAGGACTGTGTAAATTTGTGCAGTGAAAAATGCAAAGGAGAAATGAAATGAAAACTACAGTTTTGGTTGGACTGGTGTGTACTATGTTCAGTATGCAAATCAATGCAAATGAGCAAGATAACGGATTCTGGTTTCCAAATGAATCATTAAGCTACACAACGCTTGATGAGTCTGTCGCAAATCAACAGACTCCAAATGACGGTATTGTAACTGATAGTGTAAATGATGATGGTGTAGGAACTGTTAAAGCTGATAATGAGGTCAATAATGCGACAAGACTTAAATTTACCAGTAGAAGAGCTGCGTTAAATCCTGCTGTAAAAAATCAAGATAACTATCTAGCAGATGACGAATGGGTAGGTGCGACTCATGTTGATGAGCAAGCATTAGATGCTGGTAAGAGACTTAATCGGCAGTTCAGAAGTAAACGACCACATATTAATTATCAGTTTGATTGATCGTGTTTGGCTTATAAACGGGCATATGCCCGTTTTTATTTACTTTCTTCATTCATTTTTATAGAAGGTTTTGTTAAGATTTGCTTAATCAATATGTAGTATCATCTCTATATTAAATGTTTATTTGGTTCTTTATCAGAAAGCGTTCAGTCAGTTGTATCAATCCAAAGGAAGAAAGTAATGAAATTGAATATTTTAGACGATATTAAAACGGATCTACCTGCCAGTATTGTCGTGTTTTTTGTGGCACTTCCGTTGTGTCTAGGTATTGCGCTAGCATCTGGGGCACCATTATTCTCTGGCGTGATTGCAGGTATTGTAGGCGGTATTGTTGTTGGTATAGCAAGTGGATCACCTCTCGGTGTAAGTGGTCCAGCGGCAGGTTTAGCAGTTATTGTTTTAACTGCAATTGGCACTTTGGGCTCTTACGAAACCTTTTTACTTGCCGTTGTACTGGCTGGTGTTTTGCAATTGCTATTAGGTTTTTTAAGAGCAGGGGTTATTGCTTATTTTTTTCCATCATCTGTCATTAAGGGTATGCTATCTGGCATAGGTTTACTTATCATCTTAAAGCAAATTCCACACGCACTTGGCTATGATTTTGAGTTTGAAGGTAATGAGTCTTTTATACTCCCTGATGGCGGCAATACGTTTACTGAGATCATGAGTGCTTTTAATTTTTTAACACCTGGTGCAGTCATTATCTCTGTCATTTCACTGGCTATGTTAATTCTCTGGGATGCTGTGTTAACAAAAAAACACAAGATATTCCAAATTATTCAAGGGCCAGTTGCTGTTGTTTTGTTCGGTATTTTAATGTTTAATTTGTACAAATTTGGTATTTTCAATTTTACATTAGGTAATAATCAGGTTGTCAATCTACCTGTAGCGAATGGGCTTGCAGACTTCGTCACGTTTTTTACCTTCCCCGATTTTTCACAAATTACAAGTTTAGAAGTGATTAAGGTAGCATTCGTTATGGCAATTGTTGCAAGTTTAGAAACGCTATTGTGTGTAGAAGCTACAGATAAACTAGACCCTTATAAGCGTGTTACCCCGACCAACAGAGAACTCAAAGCACAAGGGTTGGGTAATATGGTGTCCGGTTTAATTGGCGGACTGCCTGTAACGCAGGTGATTGTACGTAGTTCTGCTAATATTGCTTTTGGTGCTAAAACAAAATTATCTACTATATTACACGGAATATTTTTGTTAATTAGTGCAATTACAATCGCTGAATATTTGAATATGATTCCATTAGCAAGTTTAGCGACAATTTTATTGATTGTTGGCTATAAACTTGCCAAACCAGCATTGTTTATGGAAATGTACAAACAGGGTTGGGATCAATTTATCCCATTTATCGTTACTATTATTGCAATCATTCTGACTGATTTGCTCAAAGGCATTTCAGCTGGCTTACTAGTTGGTATTTTATATACGTTATACCATCGTTATAAGTACTCACATTATGTAAAAGATGTTATCACAGAGGTTGATGGCAGGTCAGTACACCACGTCGTGCTAGCAGAACAGGTGTCGTTTTTTAACAAAGCAAATATTATTGAGACGCTGGAAGGTATTCCTGAAAATTCAAAAGTCATCATAGACTGCACACAAAACAGAGTGATTGAGCATGATATTCAGGAAGTGATTGATAACTATCAAAAACATGCCCAGCTTAAGAATATTGAAGTCGAATTACTTGATTATCAATCCAGTATTTAAGTATTTATAAAATTATTTTAAGGAACTCACTAATATGTACAAACATCCATTATTAGATCGCGACAAGATGTCTCCACAAGAGGCACTTGATATTTTGATAGAAGGGAATGAGCGTTTTATTAATGAGATTGAATCTGATAAAGACTTTAAGTCGCTGATTCATCTAACAAAAGAAAAACAGCATCCATTCGCGTCAGTGCTTAGCTGTAGTGATTCCCGTGCGCCAGTTGAGCTGTTATTTGACCAAGCACTTGGTGATGTTTTCAGTGTGCGCTTGGCTGGTAATATCGCATCTGATAAGGCAATTGGGAGCTTGGAATTTGGCAGTAAGTACTTAGGTGCAAAATTAATCGTAGTGATGGGGCACACTAGTTGTGGTGCAGTTAAAGCAGCCTGCGATGACTTTAAAGATGGACACATCGGTGAGATTATCAATATGATTAAACCCTCAATCCGTCACGAGAAAACAGTAACGGATAGTGAGGCGCGTTGTTCTAACAACCCTGATTTTGTTCAGAAGATATGTGAGCTTAATGTGAAATATCAGATTGAAAGCATATTGCGTTGTAGTGATATTCTAGAAGATATGACAAAAGACAAGAGTGTTGGTATCGTTGGTGCAGTATATGATATTACCAATGGCAAGGTAAGTTTTATGAAGGATAGCTTTATTGGGCTATAAATGTTGAATAAGAAAAGGGTGATTAAGATTAATCACCCTTTTTTATAATTAATGTTTATTAGTCTTTGCGATGACCCTCTTTAGCCATGTTGATAGAGTATTTTGGTATCTCCACAACAAGATCAGTGTCTTCTACAATGGCTTGGCAAGATAAGCGAGATTGTGGCTCTAATCCCCAAGCCTTGTCTAATAAGTCATCTTCTTGTTCGGTCGCTTCATTAAGGGTTTCATAACCTTCACGCACAATAACATGGCATGTGGTACATGCGCATGCCTGGTCACAAGCATGATCGATATCAATATCATGGTCTAATAGGTTTTGACAGATAGACTCACCTTTTTTTGCTTCAAAAGCTGCGCCTTCGGGGCATAATTCAACGTGTGGTAATACAATTATTTGTGTCATTGCTTTCTTTTCAACTATAAATTCACTTCATCAACGTTTTTACCTGCTAATGCTTTACTGACACTGACATCCATCCGTTTTGCAGCAAATGCTTCTGTCGCTGCATTAAGTGCTTCTGTCGCTGCATGAATGGCTTGACTGTCATCTGTTTTCAATATGTCCTCTAAAGCACTAACTGCACTGTTTATATTGGTCTTTTCATCATGATCTAGTAAGTCACCATCTTGTTCAAGTGCAATATTGATTGCACTGATTAGACTGAGGGCATCTACTTTTGCTTCTGCTACTGCGCGCGCTTGCTTATCTGATTCTGCTGCATTGAAGGAAGACTGCAGCATGTCGGTTATCTCTTCTTCACTTAAACCATAAGATGGTTTGACAGTGATGTGCGCTTCTACTCCTTTGGTTTCTTCTCGGGCACTAACTGAGAGTAATCCATCTGCATCGACTTGGAAAGTCACCCGAATACGAGCGGCACCAGCGGCCATGGGAGGTATGCCACGTAATTCAAAACGTGCTAAGGATCGACATGCAGATACCAAGTCACGCTCGCCTTGTAACACATGAATACTCATGGCCGTTTGACCATCTTTAAAGGTGGTGAAGTCTTGTGCGCGGGCAACTGGTAATGTTGAGTTACGCGGGATGATTTTTTCTACTAGTCCGCCCATGGTTTCAAGCCCAAGTGAGAGTGGCGTTACATCAAGCAATAGTAAATCTTCATCGCTACGATTACCGGCAAGCACATTGGCTTGAATTGCCGCACCAAGCGCTACCACTTTGTCTGGGTCAAGATTGGTGAGCGGTTCTTGCTGAAAAAACTCTTCTACTGCGTGGCGTACATGGGGCATACGAGTTGCACCGCCAACCATGACCACGCCTTTGATATCCTCGAGTTCCAGATTAGCATCTCGCATGGCTTTGCGAATTGGATTGAGTGTTTTATTCACTAGATTTTGCGTAAACTCAATAAAGTCATCTGCCTTCAGTGTGATGTCGACGGAATATCCATTGCTGAGTCGACAAATAATTTGAGCTTCGTCATTATCGGTAAGCCATTCCTTCGCCTGACGTGCCTTGGTTAGTAATAGACGCGTATCCTCTTCATTAAGAGGATTGGTTTTTGGTTGCTGTTCTCTTATTTGATCGAGTATCCAGCAATAAATACGATGATCAAAGTCATCTCCGCCTAATGCAGAGTCACCATTGGTCGCTAATACCTCAAACACACCTTTCGAGAGACGCAAAATACTCACGTCAAATGTGCCACCACCTAAATCATAAATGACATAAACACCTTCCGACGCATTATCCAGTCCGTAAGCGACTGCGGCAGCCGTTGGTTCGTTTAATAGGCGCAAAACATGCAAGCCAGCGAGCCGCGCAGCATCCTTCGTTGCTTGACGCTGCGCATCATCAAAATAAGCAGGCACGGTAATGACCGCACCAGCTAGTTCACCACCTAACGCTTTTTCTGCGC
>JBFIDU010000092.1:0-6484 GCA_041603755.1 Methylophilaceae bacterium | reverse complement strand
TGTTACTGGCCGCGCAAATCAACTGGCACGTGCTGCAGCAATACAAGTGGCTGATAATCCTGGCCAAGCATATAACCCCTTATTTATTTATGGTGGTGTGGGTTTAGGTAAAACGCATTTGTTACAAGCAATTGGGAATCACCTGCAACAACAAAACCCGCAAGCAAATATTCGTTATTTACATGCAGAACGATATGTTTCTGATGTGGTAAAAGCATATGAAAATAAAGCATTTGATGCGTTTAAAAAACTCTACCACTCACTTGACCTTTTACTCATCGATGATATTCAGTTTTTTGGTAAAAAAACACGAACTCAAGAAGAATTCTTTTACGCGTTCAACACCCTTATTGAAGAAAAAAAACAAATCGTTATTACTTGTGATACATACCCAAAAGAAATTACAGATGTTGATGAGCGACTCCGTACTCGATTTAGCTGGGGGTTAACTGTTGCGGTAGAGCCACCAGAGCTAGAAATGCGGGTTGCTATTTTGCTTAAAAAAGCAGAAGAGTCTAAAATCAACCTGCATGAAGATGTTGCTTTCTTTGTTGCTAAACAGATTCGTTCAAGTATCCGTGAGTTAGAAGGTGCGCTCAACCGTATCGTTGCAATGGCTAAATTTACTGGTCATGCCATTGATATACATTTGGCTAAAGATGCGCTTAGGGATTTAATTGCTGTACGCGGACGACAAATCACTATCGAAAACATACAAAAGACGGTTGCTGACTATTACAAAATTAAAGTCACTGAAATGCACAGTAAAAAAAGATCACGTAACTTTTCCAGACCGAGACAAATTGCAATGTCGTTGGCGAGGGAGTTAACTAACCATAGCTTTCCTGAAATAGGTGAGGCATTTGGTAATCGACATCACACTACCGTCATGCACGCATGTGAAGAAATAGAGCAATTAAGGCTCAATGATCAAAACATTGCACGAGATATTGGTTTTTTAACACAAGTGATCAGAGATTAAATTTTTTAAAGTGTGTGGTTAAGTGAGTGAAAGCTTGTGGATTAAAAGAGTATAAAACGATTATTAAAATTATTATCAAATTAATGCACATTTAATCCACAATAAAAAACAGCTTTTTTAACAATGTTAAAATCATGTTAATTGCATGATTAGATTAGAGAATTAGAGTAATACACAGGAATTAGTAACATTACTATTATTATTAGTTTTATATATACATTAAATAAATAATTAGGCAAAGAGATGCAGATCAAAATCAATAGAGACGTTTTATTAAAACCATTAATGAATGTAACAGGGATAGTCGAACGCCGTCATACACTTCCTATTCTTTCTAACTTACTGATAGAAGCGGAAAATAATAATATTAAACTGACAGCTACCGATCTAGAAATGCAAATATCACTCAATATTGCTAGTGAATTAAACGAGAAATTATCCACGACAATCTCTGCAAAAAAATTCCTGGATATTTGTCGATCTCTCCCTGAAGCTATCGATATCGATATGATTAGTAAAGATAGCAGAATGACCGTAAAAGCAGGAAAGAGTCGATTTAATCTGCAAACACTGCCTTCAGCGGACTATCCAATTATGACCAAAGTAGCTGGTGATACAGTTACGATCAAGATCAGCCAAATAGAATTAAAGCGATTACTAAAACAAGTTGAGTTTGCAATGGCACAGCAGGATATTCGCTATTATTTGAATGGTTTATTATTGGAAGTCAATGAAAATAGACTCAATTTAGTTGGAACAGATGGTCATAGACTTAGTTTTACTTCAGCAATATTGAATCAGACTTATGAAAAAAATGAAGTGATTCTGCCACGTAAAACAGTGATAGAACTAATTAAATTACTCGAAGATAATGATGACGAAGTGACGATTGAAATAGCAACAGGACAGGTTAATTTTGCATTTGGCGAAATTAGCTTAATCTCTAAAGTTATCGATGGAAAATTTCCAGATTATCATCGTGTAATACCAACAGCACATAGCAATACCTTTACAGCCAATCGTGTCGAAATACTCACAGCAATGCAACGGGCCTCTATTTTGTCCAATGAAAAATATAGAGGTATACGAATGGTATTAAGCGAAAACAACTTAAAACTAATCAGCACCAATACAGAACAAGAAGAAGCAGAAGAAGAGCTTGAAATAACTTATAATCAAGAAAGTTTGGATATTGGTTTTAATGTGACATACTTAATTGATGTGCTGAATAACACGCAGCAAGAAACAGTCAACTTTTCATTTGCAGACGCAAACAGTAGTTGTTTAATTACATTGCCAGAAGACAGCGACTATAAATATGTCGTCATGCCAATGCGTATTTAAGAACAAATAAACTTTAAAAAAACAGTAAACAAAGCGAAAGATTATGGCGAAAAAAGAGGAAGGTTACGATTCATCCAGTATTAAAATTCTAGAGGGATTGGATGCAGTTCGTAAAAGACCAGGGATGTATATTGGTGACACATCTGATGGTTCAGGTTTGCATCATATGGTCTTTGAGGTGTTGGATAATGCAATCGATGAAGCACTAGCTGGAC
This sequence comes from Methylophilaceae bacterium, assembly GCA_041603755.1. Taxonomy (GTDB): domain Bacteria; phylum Pseudomonadota; class Gammaproteobacteria; order Burkholderiales; family Methylophilaceae. The sequence goes on along the minus strand of JBFIDU010000092.1, from coordinate 3,943 downwards.
ATTGTGATGACATCAAGGTGATTATCCATCCAGATAATTCCATCAGCGTCAGTGATAATGGTCGTGGGATTCCTACAGGCGTTAAACCTGATGATAAACATGAGCCAAAACGATCAGCAGCAGAAATTGTCATGACTGAGCTGCATGCGGGCGGTAAATTTGATCAAAATTCCTACAAGGTTTCAGGCGGTTTACATGGTGTTGGTGTATCTGTCGTTAATGCATTATCCGATTGGTTGCATTTAAAAATTTATCGTGATGGTCAAGTGCATCAAATGGAATTTAAACGTGGCGTTCCACAAGCACCACTAAAAGTAACAGGAAAAACAGAAAAATCAGGTACGGAAGTACACTTTTTAGCGGCTACAGAAACTTTTGGTATCGTTGAATTTCACTTTGAAATTTTGGCCAAACGGATTCGCGAGCTATCTTTTTTAAATAATGGCGTCAAAATTGAGCTAATAGACCAACGCGAGAATGGTAAGAGTGAAAACTTTGCTCACTCAGGTGGTATTAAAGGTTTCGTAGAGTACATGAATCGAACAAAATCAGTACTTCACCCAAAAATATTTTATGCAACAGGTGAAAAAGAGGGTATGACAGTAGAGGTTGCTATTCAATGGAATGACTCATATTCAGAATCTGTACAATGCTTTACCAATAATATTCCGCAACGTGATGGTGGTACCCACTTAACAGGTTTGCGTACTGCAATGACACGTACGCTGAATCAATATATTGAACAAACAGATACAGCCAAAAAAGCAAAAGTAAACACAACAGGTGATGATATGCGTGAAGGTATCACCTGCGTATTATCGGTAAAAGTACCAGACCCTAAATTCTCATCCCAAACGAAAGACAAATTAGTTTCAAGTGAAGTGCAGCCAGTCGTTTCTGAAATTGTTGGCGACAAACTAACGGACTATTTGGCGGAAAACCCAGCAGATGCCAAGATTATCTGTGGCAAAATTGTTGATGCTGCGCGTGCCCGTGAGGCAGCCAGAAAAGCCCGTGAAATTACCCGCCGTAAAGGCGCAATGGATAGCATGGGCTTACCAGGTAAATTAGCAGATTGCCAGGAAAAAGACCCAAGCCAATGTGAAATATACCTAGTGGAGGGTGACTCTGCGGGTGGTTCAGCCAAACAAGGGCGTGATCGTAAAAACCAGGCAATTTTACCGCTCAAAGGTAAAATTTTGAATGTGGAAAAAGCACGCTTTGATAAGCTACTCAGCTCGCAAGAAATTGCTACCATGATTACCGCATTGGGCACCAACATAGGTAAAGCGGATTTTAATATTGAAAAACTACGCTATCACCGCATTATTATCATGACTGATGCCGATGTTGATGGCTCACATATCCGTACCTTATTACTCACCTTCTTCTACCGTCAAATGCCAGAACTAGTAGAAAGAGGTCACATTTATATTGCACAACCACCGCTTTATAAAGTTAAACAAGGTCGTGACGAGCGTTACATCAAAGATGATCTAGAGCTAGATGAATATTTACTCGGCTCTGCGTTGAAAGATGCTGAGCTACTTACCAAAACTGGCGGAGACATCATCAAAGAAGAAGCGCTCGGCAAAATTGCAAAACAAATGGTTCTTACTGAAGCAGTAATTCGCCGTATAGCAAGGCTTTACGACGAAAGCGTATTACGTGCTATTCAAGAAGTAGGCGATGTTGATTTAAGCACGGAAACCAGTACCAATGCAGTTGCAGAAAAAATGCGACCCATCCTTGGTGCAATTGGCTCAGAAGTGATTGTTGCCTTTGATGAAGAAGAAAGTACTTATCGACTAGAAGTGAATAAGTACGTGCATGGCAACTTACAAAGTTGTGTAATTGATGCAGAGTTTGTTGGTAGTGGAGATTACCGCCAAATAAACACCATGTACAAAATGCTAGATGGTTTACTTGGCCCAGGCGCTATTATTAAACGCGGTGAAAAAGAATACAACGTAGGCACTTTTAAGCAGGCGCTTGACTGGTTATTATCAGAAGCTAAACACAACCTCAACGTACAACGGTATAAAGGACTGGGTGAAATGAACCCGGAACAACTTTGGGAAACAACAATGGATCCTAAAGCGCGACGCTTACTCAAAGTACAAATTGACGATGCGATAGCAGCAGATGAAATATTCAGTACATTAATGGGCGATAACGTAGAACCAAGGCGTGCATTTATCGAGAATAATGCGCTTAATGTTGGTTCGTTGGATGTTTAGTTATTTTCGAACATTATGCAAGTCTAATCTGCGACAAGTTAATGCAAAACAAAAATAAAATGAAAAGCGGACTTAAAAGTCCGCTTTTTTGTATTCATTATGTCATTTTTTGATTTATGATTAAGACAGCCAAATTTTGCTGTGGATACTAATTTAAGCAGTTCAAGACTCTTTTGCTTCATTAACTTTTTCTTTTTGCGATGCTTTTTTAGCTTCAATCTTATCTTGTGGTTCTGGGCCAAAGTATAGCAATGTCCAACCTGCTTCTGGAGAAAATGATTGCTCGGTTGAAAATAAACGTAATCCACCGCTAGCACTCACGCTACCAAGTAGCAACCAATCTTGACTTAATGTGCCCATCTGACTTTTGAGTTGATCTAAACCGAAACTATCACTGAGTTTAGTCGTTTGAATAATCCAGCCTTCATCTAATTTTTGCTGTAAAAATTCAAAATTTGCTTTTGTATCAAATGCGACTTTGCCGCGACGTTGTAAAGCCATTTGTTTTGATTCTTTACTTGATTCAACATCATGAATCGCGAGTTGAAAAGAACGATGGTGACCAAAATGTCGGCCTTGTACTTTACACACTAAAGCATTGTAAAAATCTTTGTCTGTTGCACAAAGAATCTGGTTTAAATGATTAATATCAAGAGTGTGCTCTGCGTGCTCGGATAATATTTCACCATAATAAACTTCAAGCCCTTCCATACGAGCAGCCTTTAAATTGTGATAATTGCCGTCAACAATTAATATGCTGACTTTTAATTTTTTTAACGCTTGTGCAAATGCTCTTGTCCACGGAGAAACGCCGATGATCATTAAACCATTTGCATTCTCAGCTGCAAGTCCTAAACGACGCGCAAGACGCGAAATGGATAAACCATGAACCAACACTGTTACGATGATGACCAGAAACACGATCGGTAATAATTTTTCTGCATCCTGATAGCCACTGCTAACTAATGCTGGCCCAAAAATACCGGCTGTTGCTGCAGCCACAATCCCGCGTGGCGCAATCCATGCCAGCATCAGTTTATCTTCTTTTCTCATTGGCGCGCCTAGCGTGGCGAGTCCCACGGTCAGTGGTCTAACGACAACAAGTATGGAAATGACAAACAGCATCACTCTCCAGTCGATTAAGGTAAGATGACTTAATTGCAATTGTGTTGGTATAACAATAAATAAAATGGATAACAGCACGACTGTTAGGTTTCTTTTAAATCGTTGCAAATCCTCACGTTCGATTAAATCCATGTTTCCGACTACCACGCCCATCAGAGTAACGCTTAGTAGACCTGCTTCGTGATGCACAATATTGCTCAACCAATACATAATCAATACAAGAACCATCAAGATCGGTGGTTTCAAGTGTTCAGGCACCCAGCCGCGGCGATAAAACCAACCCGTTAACCAGCCACCTAAGCCGCCAAGAACGATGGCCGCAGCAACAGAAGAACCCAGCCCTATTAATGTTTGTGTTAACCCAGCATCCGCTGTCGTGAAATATTCAAAAGTCAACACGGCGAGTAACACACCTACAGGATCATTCACGATCCCTTCCCATTTAAGCAGTGATGAAGATTCTTTGTTTAATCTGGCCTGCTTTAAAATTGGCAAGATGACCGTTGGCCCAGTTACCACTAAAATGGCCCCAAGGACACACGCCACGGGCCAACTAAGTCCGGCCAAATAATGGGCTG
>JBFIDU010000091.1:0-6505 GCA_041603755.1 Methylophilaceae bacterium | reverse complement strand
TACTGGCCTACTCGCTCTCCTCTTCCTTGGCTTTGTCGTATATATGCAATCATCCACCCTAATGCTTAGAAAGCGGCTTAATAAAGAACTGGAAGCACAACGAAAATTAGCAGATGAAGCAGAAGCATCACGCTTCACAGAATTACGAACATACTTAGAAGCAGAACTACAACAACTATCAAACCAAAACACTGAGCTTTATCAAAAATCAGCTAACCGTATCGCTGAACTTGAAACAGCTATAAAAGCAACTGTTGAAGAAACCGGCTCCACCCTGACAGCTTATATTGGGGAGTTGGAAGACAGGCTAGAGAAAAAGTAGGGTCGATTAACAACACTAAGCTATCAATATGCGCAAGAACGTACTCTTGATTCCCAGCTCAGTTAGTTTAGAAAACCAAGCATCTCTTTTGCATGTTGCCGAGTAGCTTCGGAAATATCCAAACCACCTGACATTCTGGCAATTTCCTCAACACGATCGGATTCGTTTAACAACCGAATATGACTGATTGTAGCACCGTTTTCCTGTGTCTTGGTCACTTGTAAGTGCTGTGCAGCTTGCGCTGCAACTTGCGCTAAATGGGTAATGACTAACACTTGACGGCTTTGACCAAGTTGCTTGAGTAGTTTACCAACGACTTCAGCCACTCCACCGCCAATACCAACATCAACCTCATCAAAAATCATACATGGCACACTACTCTGAGTAGCGGTAGCAACATGTAAAGCTAGACTAATACGTGATAGCTCACCACCAGACGCCACCTTGCTTAGGGGGCGTGGCTCAACACCTGCGTGCCCAGCTACCAAGAATGCAATTTGTTCCAAACCATAGGCAGACTGCTCACATACCTCTAACGCCACGTTAAACTGTCCGCCACTTAAGGACAAAAGCTGCATTTCTTTGGTGATTTTGTCGCTAAGCACTTCGGCTGCCTGATGACGTGCTGCACTCAGTTTTTTTGCAGATTGCATATACGCTTCTTGTGAGTCTTGCACCGCTTTTGCTAAAGCACCATCATTAGCATAGCTCTCAAGCTCTGCCATGCGCGTTTTTGAAACATCCAGCAACTGGGGCAACTCTTCAGGTCGTATGCGGTATTTACGCGAAATAGCGTGAATTGATTGTATGCGTGACTCAACCTCCGCCAACCTTTCAGGATCCAAGTCATCTCGCTGTAGATAGCGATTAAGACTACGAGAGGCTTCCTGTAACTGAATAACCGCAGAATCAATTATTTCTGTCGCTTCTTTTAACTCGTTATCTAACTCCACCAAACTTGCTAGTTTTTGCTGTACATGACTTATCATAGAAAGCGCATCTGGCTCACCTTCGCTAGCTAATTGCAAACATGCCTCGATGCCTGTAATAAGCTCTGCACGATTACTTAAGCGGCTGTGTTCTTGCTGTAATTCCTGCCACTCTTCTATCACAAAGTTTAGTTGTGTTAGTTCGCGCACCTTGTCTCGCAATTCGGCTAATTCATCAGCATAGGCTTGCGCATTTTTTTCAAGTTCTATTTGTTGAAGGTGAAGCTTGTGCCAAGCCTTATATAACGCTGCAACTTGTTTAGCCAATGCCTCACTGCCAGAATACTCATCTAGTATTTGCCGCTGCGTATTGGCATTAAGCAAAGAGTGATGCGCATTTTGACTATAGATATCAACTAAATGCGCGCCTAGTTCGCGCAACTGACCCACTGTTGCAGATGCTCCATTAATAAAACCACGACTGCGGCCATCGCTATATATCACACGACGTAAAATTACATCATCTTCAGCATCAATTTCATTTTCGGCTAACCATGACCGCGCTTCATTATTTTTTACAATGTCTACTGTCAGACTGATATCAGCTTTATCACATCCATTTCGCACCACTTCAGCGTCATTACGAGCGCCCAATGCCAATGATAACGCGTCAATTAAGATTGACTTGCCTGCACCTGTTTCGCCAGTCAACGTAGTAAAACCCTGGCTAAACTCCAAATTCAGCCGTTCAACAATTACAAAGTTTTGGATGGATAATGCTTGTATCATAGGTTAATTATTTAATTCTTTAGTTGCTCTATTTTGAATCAGCATTCAATAGTTAGTATATACAAATACAGGCTGCAACCAACGCCGCAATTGTGCTTAACAAATGTTGAATCATTAGCCCCAATGGAGTTTATTGCGTAACATATCATAATAACAATACTCACTCGGATGCAGCAAAGTCACCGCTTCTTTAGCTCGCTCAACTTTGACACAGTCACCTAACTTCATGGCAAGTTGATACTGCCCATCAAAGCTAATTTGCGCATCATCTACCTGCATCAACGTAATTTGTATTTTTGAGGCGCTATTAACAGCAAACGGTCTGTTACTGAGTGTGTGCGGACAAATAGGCACTAACGCAATAGCATCAAGACCGGGGTGCAAAATAGGGCCTCCTGCCGATAAAGAATATGCTGTTGTTCCTGTAGGCGTGCTAACGATTAATCCATCTGAACGCTGTTTGTGTACAAAATTCCCATCAATGACGACTTCCAGTTCAATTAAACGTAAACCACTTTTTAATACAATATCGTTAAAGGCATGGTTCTCAAGAATAACTTTATTGTTTCGATAGACACTTGCGCTGAGCATCATCCTATCTTCTTTTTGATAATTTCCAGCCAGTATTGCATCAATAGACTCAAGCATTTCTTCGGCACGTAAGTCTGTCAAAAAGCCAAAGCGACCACGATTGATGCCGACGAGCGGAATGTCACTATCGATAAGTGCTCTTGCTACACTTAGCATCGTACCATCACCACCCATCACGATGGCTAGCTCTACATTCCCATTCAGTTTATCCAGCGCCACTGTTTCATAGCTGTCGATACCAGCATATTGTGCAGTGTCTGCTTCAAACAGTACTTTAATGCCTTTAGCATGAAGGTGGCGTGCCAAATCAGCCAAATCACTTTGCATCTGCTCTACCGCAGCTTTTTGCATGAACTTGCCAATAATGACGATACGATTGAATTCTTTTTGCATGACAGAATTTAATCACAGATAAGCGTTTACAACTAGTGGCAACTAAGTACTAAATAGGGCAAAATATTAGCTTACTTCGATTAAGTGAATGAATAGTTTGGACGAACGCGCACAAATATTATTAAAAACACTAGTTGAACATTACATTAGTGATGGTCATCCATTAGGTTCAAATGCACTTCTACAGTATTCAGGTTTAAGTCTAAGCTCTGCCACAATTCGTAACATCATGAGTGATCTTGAGGCAAATGGCTTTGTGACCAGCCCCCACACATCAGCAGGTCGTATTCCAACGCAGCAAGGTTATCGTTTTTTTGTCGATTCATTACTCAGCGTTCAACCTTTAGAGTTGCAGCAAATTCAACAGCTTGAAAGCTCGTTAAAGTCATCAGATCATCAAACTTTAATCTCGACGGCGGCTGACATGCTATCTCATCTGACGCAGTTTGCAGGGATGATATTAGTACCCAAACGCAAAACGATGGTGTTTAAGCATCTGGAGTTCATCCCTTTATCCGAAAAAAGAATTCTAGTAGTGATTGTTGCAACGGACGGCAGTGTACAAAATCGTATTATTTTAAGTGATAAACCTTATACCACGTCAGAACTGACACAAGCGAGCAACTTCTTTAATATGCATTATGCCGGTCAAACGATAGAAGAAGCACGTCTAAAGATTCATGGTGACCTTAAAAAAATGCAAGCTGATATTAGCAAGCTCATGGCTGCCGCACTCAACTCAAATGAGCAAGATAAAAATAAAGATGGCGTAATTATTGCTGGTGAACGTAACTTGTTGAATATTGATGAACTAACCAGCAATGTCGCCAAACTGCGAAAACTATTCGACGCATTTGAGCAACGCACTTCTTTAATGCAGCTACTTGATATTAGTCAAAAAGCTGAAGGCGTTCAAATATTTATTGGCGGTGAAAGTGGTTATAGCCCCTTGGACGAATGCAGTATGGTTACTTCACCCTATGAAGTTGATGGACAGGTTGTTGGCACACTAGGCGTAATTGGCCCAACACGTATGGCTTACGAACGTGTCATTCCAATCGTTGATATCACAGCTAAACTTTTATCCAATGCGCTTTCAAATAAATAAGTGGAGAAATCCAGCATCCCTTTACTGCGCCAACTTAGGATGAAAAATTGGTTTTTGTCAGATTACTGACATCTGCTTAGATGGTGCGATGATAGGAACAACTAAACCATTTGGCAATGTCAAAGATGAGTTAGAATGTACATTTGAGATAGCTATCATTGGTAATAAAATGCTGTTTTCAATACCTAGAACGCTTCGCAATATCATTGAACCATCTAAGGAAAAAATACCCAAAAATACAATACTGGCATCCAGTTCAAAGAAATACCATTACAAGAAAAAACAATGTTAAAAAACTATTTACTGCAACTATTCACTGGTAAGGATTTAAGCAAGCTGTAAGCAGCTTAATAAAGATTAAGTACACATTATGACCTATTATGATAAAGAACCAGATTACCAACACGGTGACCAACTAAAGGTTGGTATTTTGCTTGCCAATCTTGGCACACCTGATGCTCCTACAGCGAAAGCACTTCGCCCCTATTTAAAACAATTTTTAATGGATAGGCGTGTGGTTGAGATTCCGCGCTTTATTTGGTGGTGGATTCTAAATGGCATTATCCTGATGATTCGCCCTAAAAAATCTGCAGAGAAATATGCACAAGTCTGGTCCAAAGAAGGCTCTCCTCTACTCGTGCATGCAAAAAAACAAGCGACACTGTTGCGGGGCTATCTTGGGCAGACAGTAAAATCTCCCTTTGTCGTTGAGGTTGGCATGAGTTACGGTAATCCCAGCATGAAAAGCGCTATCGAGAAACTGAAAACACAACACTGCAACAAAATACTTGTCTTCCCATTGTATCCACAATATGCAGCCAGTAGCACTGCCGCCAGTCTTGATGCAGTATGGAGAACATTGCTGACTATGCGTAATGTACCAGCGATAAGGACTATCAAACATTACCATGATCATCCTGCTTACATAGCCGCTTTGGCAAAGAATATTAATGAATACTGGATGATTAATAGTAAACCTGAAAAACTCATCATGAGCTTTCATGGTGTGCCTAAGTTTCATTTAATGAAAGGTGACGCCTATCATTGTGAATGCCACAAGACCGCAAGGTTGCTTGCTGAAGCATTAGGTCTTACTAAAGATAAATTTGAAGTTGCTTTTCAATCACGCTTTGGTAAACAAGAGTGGTTAAAGCCTTACCTAGCCAGTACGCTAGAGAAGCTAGGAAAAGCAAAAGTTAAACGCCTTGATGTTGTATGCCCTGGATTTAGTAGCGACTGCTTAGAAACACTGGAGGAAATTGCCATGGAAGGCAAGGTCATATTCCAAAGCAATGGCGGTGGTGAGTACCATTACATCCCAGCTCTGAATGAAACTGATGGATGGATTCATGCCATGGCGGAAATCGCGATGGAAAACCTTGGTGGTTGGGTTTCTACAGAGTGGGACAAGCAGGCTGCTGAACTTGCTGCCCAGCATACCGCTTCACTCGCAAAAGCTTTAGGCGCTAAACAATAAGCGGTATAATCTTGAATGATTGAATTTTGATTACAACGGTGTTTACAAATGGCGAGCTTTACAACATTGCCAACTTCGTTTTAACCTAGACAAGGAATGAGCGGGATGATGAACACGACACTGCTCGAAGTAAAAATTTTATGATATTAATTACTGGTGGCGCAGGCATGATTGGCTCTATGATTGCCTGGCACTTAAACACACAACTTAAACACCATGATCTAGTGATTGCTGATCACATCACACATGAATCTCAGTGGCAAAACTTGGTACATCGCAAATACATCACTTATCTTGATAAAGACCAATTATTTGATTGGCTTTATGATAATGATAACGATGATATTACAGCGATTATTCACATGGGTGCAATTAGCGCCACCACAGAACGCGACTTTAATAAGCTTGTTGAAGCTAATATTCAATATTCACAGTATCTGTGGCAGTGGTGTGCAGAACATCAAGTTCCCTTTTTCTATGCAAGTTCGGCAGCAACATACGGTGATGGCAGCAAAGGCTATAATGATGCATCCATCGACGGCTTAAGACCGTTGAATGGCTATGGTTACTCTAAACATTTTTTTGACCAATGGGTATTAAGGCAAGTCACTGAAAAAAGACCATGTCCTCCTAGCTGGGCTGGATTTAAATTTTTTAATGTGTATGGTCCAAACGAGTATCACAAAGAGCGCATGGCCAGCGTTGCTTTCCACACATTTAATCAATTTACAGAACATGGCACAATGAAGCTATTTAAGGGAACGAAAGAAGGCGTAGAAGATGGTATGCAAATGCGTGACTTCGTATACGTAAAAGATGCAGCTGCTATCGTTTGCCACTTTTTAATGACAGCCCTGAATGATAAACCAACAGCAAGCGGTATCTACAACGTTGGC
>JBFIDU010000090.1:0-6515 GCA_041603755.1 Methylophilaceae bacterium | reverse complement strand
TAGATAGTGCGTCCGCGCGACTATTTCTTGTCCTGTGTAGCATCCTTTCTTAAAATTAATACCATCTAAAATATCTAGATTCAACATTTGTGGTACGAATTGTTCCTGCGTATTTTCTGTCACATCTGGTATGCCAGTTTGTATATCCAGCCAATCCCAACAAGGCTTACCTACCAGCGTACAACTGCTTTTAATGCTATTGAATGTGTTAAGTGCGTGGGTTTCATTAATCAATAGCTCAAAGCGTTGATGGTTTTCAATTGAGGGAAGCTTAATGATTAAACCAATGTTTTCACCAGCTTGCTCAATAGATGATGTAGCAAAATCTTGTTTAGGTATGTTGCTAAACTGTTTAAGCAATATTGATGTACTTTCTGGCCCATTAATACCCAATCGAATCATCTGATTGCTAGCGTCTGTAATTTCAACTTTTGCTCGCAATACATACATTTTTAAACGTTTCATAATGGCGGGTAATAATGATTGGTTCAGTTGAAGATAGAATTTTTTATCGTGCGTAAAAGCGAGGAAAAGTGCTAATAGGCGGCCCTTGGGTGTGCAATACCCACTGAAGTGGGCATGATGCCCATCTAGCGCTTTTACATCATTAGTAACTTGCCCTTGCAAGAAGGTGACCGCATCATCGCCACTAAGAGCAATTAGCCCTGTGTGTGAGAGGTCGCAAAGTATATTACTAGATTGCGTATTATTTAATTCATTTGTCGCATCACCAAAGTGTTGGATTGCTCCATCTTCATATACAGCACCTTGTGCTTCAAAAGTCGTTTGCCAATTTGTTTCTGTCATGCCAATATTTGCCTTATATGAGAGCCCAATTAAATCAAGCGATTGAAATTACGTTCGAACCATCTATTTTATTATTGGGGTTGCTATTAAGTATTGCAATAGTAAGTGCCATTATCGTGGCGATGTTGCCTATCACTTTTTTGATTAAGTTAGCCATTATCGCTTTAATCGTGCTTACGAGCTTTTACTATATTTTACGTGATTGTCTATTGTTGTTGCCATGGTCTTGGCAGAGTGTCGAGGTCAATCACGCAGGCAAGTTGAGATTGACGAACCAACAAGGGCAACAATTTAGCCCAAAAGTCCATGCATGTAGCTTGGTCAATGCACAATTGATTGTTTTAAATTTTGAGGGTAAATCAATAAAAAAAGGCATTTTCAATCATTTACCTAGTTTAATATTGTTTTTGAACGCGACGAATGCTGAGCAACATCGACAATTAAGGGTTTGGTTGCGCTGGTGGAAGCATATAAATGACTAACCTATGTAGTTGTCATGTGCAATTGCCGTTTCTTTATCCATGTGTCTTTTAAATGATTTTTTATATAATCCTATCGTTTCTGCCATCCTTCTAAATGGATGTTTGCTGAAATAGGCAGAGAGTAATAATATGCCCGCAAGCGCTGCTAATATCCATGCAATATCAAAGGGCGCAATATCACGACGTGCGGGTTTTTGTTTTTTCATCGCAGCTAAAACATTCTGGACTTTATCGCCGCGCGTGTAGATTGCACCAATTTCTTCGCTGATTTCTTTCAGGTAAGCTTCATCAAGTTTGGAAATATAGCGGTCATATTCCCCTGAAGCGATGCTATCGTCTCTAGTCCCAATATTGGATTCAGATATTTGAGCAACACCTGGTTGCAGGGCAAAGCTTTCATTGGACCAGTAGCCAATCACTTGATTATCTTGGCTTAGTTTTGGAATAGCTGCGCCTTCTTCACTGCCAACGCCTACAATTAACCAGTCTTTTGCATCTTGAATGCCTTTTAAATCTTTAGTATTAAAAACATGCAGTTTTGGCGCTTCTTCACCATCCGTAAAAAATACCACCTGTGATGTTAATTCTTTGGGGAAAGAGCGTAATGTTCTGGAAATGCTATAAAGGTTTTCACGTATCCGACTGTTGCCAGACCATGCAGTACGCCAATCCAGATGGTCGATGGTGTCTTTTATGGCGTGAAAGTTGTCACATACTTCTATGGGGTGGTAAAGCGCTGCTGTACTGACGCCAGCGAATAATGATAAACCTACTTTAGTACCGCATGGTAAGGATGATACGACTTCATGCATTAGATTTTGCATATGCTCCATGCGCGTAATTGTTTTGCTGCCAACTTTAATGTCTGGCGTATTCATACTTTGCGAAATGTCAGCGACTAGCATATAGGTATAAATGTTATGTTTGACTGGCACAGTTGGGCGAAACATTGCTGCAATCAATAAAACTAATGCACCACAAAGCAAGGCTGAATCTCTATTATTCTTTAAAAAAGTAATCAAATTATGCATATATTGCTTTATTTCATCTTTAATAGGTTTGTTTATGGCAGACCAACGGGAATATTCCCCATAATGATACCTGGTGAGTCTGAGTCGCTAATGCCTGGTGTTGGATTCTCAGGTAGCAACATCATAATACGATCTAGGTTTCTGCGTGTACCCCAATTACTGTTGTCCAGTTTGATTGCATTTTTATATGCCGTTTTAGCTTCCACAAGTAAATACTCTGCTTCGTCCCTTGTTCTTGGGTCATTGCCACTATCAATCCTGAGTGCCTTTAGAAAAAACATGTTGCCGATATTATGAAAAACAGCCGCACGGTTGCTGGCAGAGCCAGTATTGGTTAAACCAGAAAATAATTTAGTCGCTTCTTTATAGTAATCTTTCTTGGCAAGCCAGTAAGCTTGCGCATATTTGGCTTCGTAGCTTAACTTATCTGTTTTTGGCGGCGTACCTGTTGTCACCGACTGGTTAAAGTCTTCAATCTGTTTTAGTCTTTTCATTTGATGCGCTATACCAAGTGCAGCAAGTATCGCAATGATAGTTAGCGACCAAGTCAATTTTTTTACCGTTAAAAATCTTAGGCCGAACGCCATGTTTTATTCTCCAAATATTTCACACCGAGCAATAGAGCAATCATCAGTGCAGCGATTAGATAGCATAGTTGTGTAAAGTTTTTACCTGGAATTTTTTCCAGGTAAGTAATTGGTTTCTTTTCTTTTTTATTAATGTCAAAAATTGCAGCCTCTAATGATTTTGGGTCATCTGCTTCATAAGCTTGGAAAGGCGTATCCAATGTTTTGAAAAAACTAAATAACTCTATTGGTGCTGGTGGTAATTCAACTTCGTTCCAATTTTCATATTTTGGATCAAAAATACTAAGGCCATTAGGTTGTCTTAAGACGATCCAGTACAAGGTGATATTGAATTGTCGTAACCAATCTTTAAGTTTTTGCTGTACAACACCATCCACTTTACCAGCGCCATCAGAAATCAAAATAATGGCGCGCGAACCTGAGTCAGGTACATCATTAAACAAACCCACTGCACTGGTTAAACCTGCACCAATATTAGTTTGGAATAATGCACTGCCCGATGTGGCTTTAATCGCTGCTAAGACGGCTTCCCTGTTCTCTGAGAGTGGAAGGACATACATGGCCGAGTTGCTAAAGGTAATAATACCGATCATGTCGTTTTCTCGTGCATTCACAAATGCAGTCATTAATCGACTAGCCGCTGCAGATTTTGTTTCACCTACGTTGCCAGCTGCAACCCCACCTGAGAAGGGGTCGTCCATGCTGGCACTTCTATCCAGAACGAGCGCAATTTGTGCCCCTATACCTACTTTTTCAACTTTTTGCTCAAGTGTGTGTGGATCCGCCAAACCTAAAATAATGCAAATGATGCTGACACTGGCGAGTACTTTTAACAGTATGCCAATTAAGTCTGATAACGCATCATGAGGCAACATCTCTACCCAAGAATAGCTGCGTGTATGTGAGCGCTCTAGTAATATAGGCAATATTGCTAGCGGCAATAGCCATAATACTAATGGGTTAGTAAATGCCATTAGGCTACCTTTCTTTGCGGTAGGTCTGGCGTTAAACCACGTTCACAATCGCGTAAAGTTCGGCAGAGTTTTAGCAGCCAAGATTTTTGATTTTCATCATTCAATTTATGTGAGGCATCCTGAAAGAAAACTTCATGAGATAAGCCAAAAAATGCATCAATTTCTTGCTTAGCAGGTGCAAATGCTGGATTTTTTGCAATAAAAGCATCTAAATTATTAGTGAATAAACTACCGCCAGCTGTTTGATTTAATGCTTCGTGAACACGGCTTACCGCCTGTTTTACAGCCTCAGGTGAGTTAGTAAGTTTTTTGATGTCACGATAAGCTTTAGCAAAAGGAGCACCCATTCTAGGTAACCAAGCATGGGTGCCAAGAATGTATAACAAACCTAAAAGTGACAACGCTAAAATAACAGCCAATACTTTTAAATTAAATATTACTTTGCTGTTGTCTATGGTCAGCGGCGGTATAAAAGGATACATTTCTTGATCCAATTTAATTTGGCCAATAACCGACAAAGGTGAGATTCTGAAATTAAAAGATGGTAAGCGAAGTTGCACAACCTCTTTGTTATCAGTATTCCGTAATTTAAGTATCTCTGCACGTAAAGCTGCAGGCTTAGCAACACGATCCGTTTTAAAAACTTGATAATACAAGTCTAGTGTATAGGTTTCAACATCAGAGGATTCTGATTTTTCAACGTCAATTTTCGCTAGTTCAATACCTGAAACCTGGCCTTTATAGCGGTGCTCATAGCCTACGATTGGTAATGATTCTTTTATTAACTGATAAGGTTTTTTAATTGACAGTGTTACTTTGCGATGGAGTATGTCGCCAATTACATAGCCAGCGTCTCTTGTTGGGTCTTCAACACTGAAATCAACATATTGGCTGTCAACCTCAGGCAACTTTACTTCGGCTAATGTCAATGTGGCGTAGCAGGTTGCCCATATAAGCATAAAAACATGCAATAAAGTATGGCGATTTAAATAACGTGAATACATAGGTTTACTCATTATCATTATGCTGGAATATACTGATGGAAGTAATCACTCAGTAAGTCTGCATCAAATTGGTTGGTCACAAAAAAGGGTTGCATGTCAAAACGTAAAAATAAATCTTCAATGGCTTTACGTCTTTGTTTAAAACTATCCAGAATGCGTTTTCGATATTCTTTACGCAAGAATAATGTTCGCTTCGCACCTGTTTCTGGGTCAGTTACATTAGCAATGCCAAACTCTGGCAGGTCTTCATACTCTGCAGTATCCCACAACACAACAGGGATAATGTGATGACGGAGCATTAACACTAGGGCTTCTTCTAGATCTTTGATTGGCATATGGAAATCAGAAACCAAGAAGATGAGAGAGCGCTCTCGGGGCAGCATACGTACCGTATCGATTAATGCAGTGCTCGCGACTTCATTGGGTTGGTATGTTTTAAGCTTTTCAGCCATTTCAATTGCCATATGTGGTCTGGCTGATAGGGTTGCTATCCAGTCTTCACGTATTTCATCGTCAAAGCCGATAAGACCGAAAGGGTCACCGTTGTGCGTAACAGATTGCGCTACAGATTGAATAATGTCACCAGCAATAGCTATTTTACGTTCCTTACTACCATATTGCATTGAGCCAGACATATCGCACAAAACAAACACTGGTGCGGCACTTTTTTGATTAAAAATGCGCACATAAATTTGTTCCATTGGGTCGCGAATTGTTTGCCGCAAATCTATCCGTCTAGGATCAGGATATGAGAGTAAGGTGGCGTGTCCACGAAACTCCATTCCCATTCCACGCTGATTACTGCGGTGACTACCAGGTCGACGCGAATTAGAACGCCAATTAATATGATAGCTAAATTCTTTAATGTGGTCTGGACGCATAAGCTATGTTAGATAAATATAATGGAACTGTTTTAGGGCGCGGCAATGACATTGATAATACCGTCAAGCATTTCTCGTGCAATCTCAGTACGACGCATCTCATAAACAGGACTAAAGACGACTCTATGGGCAATCGTTTCATGGAAAACAGCATGTATATCATCAGGTAGCACGGCATCCCTATCATTCAACCATGCATTCACTCTTGCCGCTCTAAGCAGCATACCCATACCTCGTGGGCTGGCACCTGACAAGACCAGTCTGTTCATGTCAACACCTGATACTGATACACCATAATTCATTGGCGATTTTGTTGCTTGCCATAGCTCGAGTGCATATTTACGTAATGCAGGGCTGGCACTAATACTATCTTGTAATTGTGCAGCAAAGCTATTGAGCTCCTTATAGGCTAAGATGTTTTCTGGTACACCAGCAACTAGTTTATCCACATTATGAAAACGTGTATCAAAAACGAGCGACTCCATGATGTCATGATCTTTAGGTACAACAATTGGAATCTCCATCATGAAACGATCGCGAGCAGCAGAAGGGATATCAAATGTTTCCTCTTTTTCTACTTGATTTCGATCTGCGAAAACTAACATGTGGGGAAAGTGATGTTCTTTATTGAAAGCAGTCAACGTACGTTCTGCCATGACGCGTAGCAATAGTGAATGCACCTGCGGTCGAGCACGGTTAATTTCGTTAAAGAAGAAAATAGATAGGTCTTCACCAGCTTCTAAAATAGG